>JBOGGH010000357.1:0-3581 GCA_050743905.1 Acidimicrobiales bacterium | reverse complement strand
GGCCGTGGGTCGCCCTCGTGGCCGACTTCGGCGACAACGCCGTGACGCCGGTGGACCTCGGCTCGATGCGGGCCGGGACGCCGGTCCCGGTGGGCGCCCGGCCGGTGGCGGTGGCGGTGGTCCCCGCCGGCCCGGGCCGGCCGCCGACCGCCCTGGTGGCGGACTTCGGCGGCGGCACCGTGACGCCGGTGGACCTGGCCACGATGGCGGCCGGCCCGGCGATCGCGGTGGGCGCCTCGCCGGACGCCGTGGCCGTGCAGGGCTCCGGCTCGGCCTCCGGGACAGTGGCTCTGGTGGCCGACTTCGGCAGCGACCAGGTGACGCCGATCGACGTCGCCACCATGTCCGCCCAGCCGGCGCTGTCCCTCGCCGGCAACCCCACCGGCATCGCGGTGGCGCCCGGGGGGACGGCGTGGGTGGTGGCCGGCGGCACGCTCACGTCGGTGGCACCGGGATCGCTGGCCCTGGGCGTGCCCCTCACCCTCCCCGGCGTCGGCGAGGCGGTGGCGCTCCAGGGGAAGGCGACGGCGTGGGTGGCCGAGGAGGCGGGCTCGCTGGTGCCGGTGGCCCTGCCGGACGGGCCTGCGGGCACGCCGGTGCGGGTCGGCGGCCGGCCCACGGCGGTCGTCCTCGGGCCCCCGTGACCCCGGCCGGCGTCAGCGCGGTGCCGCGTAGACGGCGCGGGCGCGGAACCTGAGGGGCTGCTCCCCGAGCTCCTCCAGGTAGTGGGCGGTCCACCCGGCGACGCGGGCGATGGAGAAGAGCGCCTGGCCGGCGTCGGGTCCCAGGCCGGCCGCCCAGGTGACCGCGGCCAGGCCCAGGTCCACGTTGGGCGGCGGGAGGTCGTGGGTGGCCGCCAGGGCCACCAGCGCGCCCACCACCTCCCGCTGCGACGGGGTGGCCAGGCGGTCGGCGTGCTCGAGCAGCACGGCGGCCCTGGGGTCCCCGTGCTCGTAGAGGGGGTGCCCGAACCCGGGGACCTGGCGCTGCCAGCGCAGCGCGCCGTCGACCGCCTGCTCCACGCCGCGCACCTCGGCGTCCTGGAGCATCGCGTGGGCCAGCCGGCTCGCCCCGCCGTGCAGGGGCCCGGCGAGCGTGGCCCACCCGGCGAGCACGGCGTCGTAGAGGTCGGCCCGCGTGGAGGCGGCCACGCGCACGGCGAGGGTCGAGGTGGCCAGCTCGTGGTCCGCCAGCAGCACGAGCGCCGCGTCCACCGCGGCCACCAGGTCCGGTGTCGCCACCGGGGACAGGCGGTCGGCGAGCCGGGCGGCCACCGTCCCCTCCTGCGCCACGTGGTTCCGCGCCAGCTCGGCGGCGCGGTGGCGCGACCCCTCGGCGTCGCCCCGGTGCGCGGGGAGCACCACGTCCACGAGGGCGGCGATCAGCCGGCGGGCGGCCCGCACCACGGCCTCGGGGCGCCGGTCGGCGCGGACCGGGTCCAGGGCGCCGGCCATGACCAGGGCCCACCGGTGGCGGTCGGCGGTGGGCAGGTCCGGAGCGAGCCCGAGGTCCGGCACGTCCCACTCCCCCGGCACGACGGTCCTGCGGCCGGTGCCCCAGAGCAGGCCGGTCACCTCCTCGAAGGTGGCCGTCCCGGCCAGGCCGGTCACCTGCCGGCCGCGGTAGTAGGGCCCGTCGTCCCGCACCTGGGTGACGGCGGTGGTGACGGTGGCGAGCCTCGTCTCGGTTGCCCGCCCGCCCCGGCCCCGGCGGGCGAGCTGCTCGACCTCCTCCACGTCGAAGAGGCTCCGGCGGCCCGACGGTGTGGGGTGCGACCGGAGCAGGCCGCGGCTGACGTAGGCGTAGAGGGTGCTGCGCTTGACGCCCAGGCGGCGGGCCGCCTCCTCGGTCTCGAGCATCGGTGGCACGGGTTGGATCCTGCCAGGTGATGTTGACTTGATCAATCTTTACACGTGGCGTCGGCGGGTGCACCATGGACACGGCGGCGGCGGGTGCACCGTGCGGGCAGTGGCGGCGGCACACTGCACGGCGCCGGGCCGGGCGCCGGCTGGCAACCAGGCCGGAGGCGGCCGGCCGGGATCGCCGAGCCGCAGGCGCCGGGCCGGGACGGCGGAACGGCAGGCGGCCGGCCACGAATGACGAGCGCGGCGGCGGGGGCACCGAACCGGCAGGGCCACGGCGCCGTCGAGCGACGGCGCCGTCCAGCAACAGAGAGGAGCAGCGCATGACGTCCCACGCCACCGAGGAGGGCCCGGCCACGACGGCGCCCGGCAACGGTGCGGCACGGCAGGGGTTGGAAGGCGTGGTGGCGGCCGAGACCGCCCTGGGCGACGTACGCGGCGAGGAGGGCTTCTACCACTACCGCCAGTACCCGGCCGTGGAGCTGGCCCGGCGCCGGACCCTCGAGGACGTGTGGCATCTCATGGTGGAGGGGTGGCTGCCCGACCGGCCGGCCTCCGAGGCCTTCGCCGCCCGCGTCGGCGGCCTCCGCGCGCTCCCCGCGGGGACGGCGGGGTTGCTGCCGGCCGTCGCCCGGCTCGGCACGCCGATGGCCACGCTGCGGACCGGGATCTCCCTCGCCGGCGCCGAGCTCGGGTGGCCACCCGTCCACGACGCGGGGGCCGACGAGATCCGGGGGCAGTCGCTCCGGCTCTGTGCCATGCTGCCCACCCTGCTCGCCGCGGCGCACCGCCTGACGCGGGGCGAGACCCCGATCGACCCCCGGCCCGACCTCCCACTGGCCGCCGACTACCTCCGCATGCTGCACGGCACCGAGCCGACGGCCGAGGCGGCCCGCGCCCTGGAGCAGTACCTCGTCACGGTGGTGGACCACGGGTTCAACGCCTCGACCTTCGCCGCGAGGGTGATCGCCTCCACCGGGGCCGACCTGGCGTCGGCAGTCTGCGGCGCGGTGGGCGCCCTCTCCGGCCCGCTGCACGGCGGCGCGCCGAGCCGGTCCCTGGCCATGCTGGACGAGATCGGCACGCCGGAGCGGGCCGAGCCGTGGCTGCGGGAGGCCCTGGCCAGGGGCGAGCGCATCATGGGCTTCGGCCACCGCGTGTACCGGACCGAGGACCCGCGGGCCGCGTTCCTCCGGGAGGTCGCGGCCACGCTCGACCCGGCACGGGCCCGCCTCGCCTCGGAGGTGGAGCGCGCGGCGTCCGCCGTCCTCGACGAGCACCGGCCCGGCCGGAGGCTCCGCACGAACGTGGAGCTCTACGCCGGCGTGGTGCTGGCCGGGTGCGGCGTGCCCCGGGACCTGTTCATGCCCACGTTCGCCGTGGGCCGCAGCATCGGGTGGACGGCGCACGTCCTCGAGCAGGTGGCCGCCGGCCGCCTCATCCGACCCGTGGCCCGCTACGTGGGGCTCGAGCCGCCGGTGCCCGTCCCGGCCCTGTAGGGGCGCGGCGCCCGGCGAGGGCCGGGCGGTGGGTCGGGCCTGTCGCTCGATCGAACCTCCGGCGGGCGGAGTTGGTACCGTGCTCCCGGGCCGCTAGCTCATCGGGAAGAGCAGGGGACTTTTAATCCCAAGGTGCCGGGATCGAGACCCGGGCGGCCCACCGGCCCCGCAGTGGCAGCACGCGTGGACGACTACTCTTTTATGCAGGACGTCCCAGTGG
>JBOGGH010000356.1:0-3581 GCA_050743905.1 Acidimicrobiales bacterium | reverse complement strand
GTCACGACGCGCCCTCTGGCGCCGAACCCTCCAGCTCGGCCAGCACCTCGGGTGTCATCTCCACCGGCGACTCGAGCGCGTGGCGCGGCCAGCGCCCTCGCCGCACGCCGAGCGCCCCCCACCCCCAGGCCAGCCAGCCCACCACCAGCACCCCCCAGAAGGCGATCAACCGGTACATGAGCACGGCGTCGACCGTCCCGGTGTGGGCCCCCCCGAAGTAGGCCAGGGCGATGGTCAGGCTCCCCTCCACCGCGCCGAGCCCGCCCGGGGTGATCGGGAGGTTGGCCGCGAGCTGGCCGGCGCCGTAGGCGAGCAGCAGCCCCTTCCAGGGGATGGCCACGCCCACCATGAGGAAGGAGAGGGTGAAGCACGAGCAGTCGAGGAGCCAGGTGCCCAGGGCCAGCGCCACCACGGGACCGATCTGCCGCCAGTGCAGGCGGACGACGGTGACGCGGTCGACCACGTGCTCGATGTGGGCCTCCAGGTCGCCCCGGGGCCGGCCGGTCAGCCGGTGGCAGGTGCGGAGGGCACGGTTGACCACGAAGCCGAGCGGCCGCTCGTAGACGAAGAGCGCCCCCACGGCGAGCGTGAGCACCAGCACGCCCACCACCACCGGGATGAGGTCCAGGGTGGCGCCCTGCTCGGTGGCGAGCGCCACGCCGCCGGCGGCCACCAGCGCCAGCCCCAGTGCCGAGGCGACGCCGGTGCCCACCATGGCCCAGCCGGCCAGCCCGTCGTCCGCCCCCAGCCGCCGGTACCACCGGAAGCCGTACACGGCGGCCACCGCCGCGCCGCCGGGCAGGGAGTTGGTGATCGCCTGGGAGGCCAGCGTGATGCCCACCAGCGGGGTGGGGGGCGCCCGCAGCCCCCCGGCGCCCAGCAGCCGGTGCTGGACGGCGGCGAACGCCACCAGCGAGGCGCACTCCATGGCCACCGCCGCCGGGAGCCACCACCACTGCAGGCCGGCCAGGACGGCGCCGAAGCCGGACAGCTCGTTCCCGTGGCCGCTCAGGACGTCCACCACGAGGCCCAGGGCCACGAGGCCGAACAGCCAGCGGAGGAGGGGCCAGTGGCGCCGCAGCAACTCCCGGCCACGCCGCCACGCGCCCGGGCGGGGCTCAGTCCCCGGCGCCCCCACGGTGCCGGCAGCGGGCGTGGGGTCCCCGGCTACGGGTTGATCAGCTTGATGTAGTCGAACATGGGGAGGTACAGGCTGATGATAATCGCCCCCACTATGACCCCCATGGTCACCACCAGCATCGGCTCGAGGATCGAGGTCAGGTTGTCCACCGTCTGGTTGACCTCGCCGGTGTAGAACTCCGCCGTCCGGTGGAGCATCTCGTCCAGGGCACCGGTGGACTCGCCCACCTCCACCATCTGCGTGATGAGGGTGGGGAAGATCTCGTGCCGGCGCATGGGCTCGGCGAACGAGCGCCCCTCGCGCACCGCCCGCTTGATGTCCTGCACCGCTGTGGCCATCACGGCGTTGCCCGAGGCCTGGGCCACGATGTCGAGCGCCTCCATGGCCGGCACGCCAGACTCCAGCATGGACGAGAGGGTGGAGGCGAAGCGGGCCAGGACCGTCTTGTGCACCAGCGGGCCGAAGACCGGGGGCTTCATCTTGAAGCCGTCCCACTTCATCCGGCCGCCCTCGGTGTGGATCCACCGGCGGAAGGCGATCACGCCCGCCACGATCACCAGCACCACGATGGCGGCGTGCCAGCTCAAGAGCGTGTTGGAGATGGAGATGAGTATCCGGGTGGGGGTGGGCAGCTTGCCGCCGAGGGTTGTGAAGAGCTTCTTGAAGATGGGGACGATCACCACCATCATCACGAGGAAGATGACGACGATCACGCTCACCACCACGATCGGGTAGGTCATGGCGCCGCGGATCTTGCGGTTCAGCTCGACCTGGGTCTCGAGCTGGTCGGCGATGTTCTTGAGGACGACGTCGATCGACCCGCCCACCTCGCCGGCCTGCACCATGGCCACGTAGAGGTTGTTGAACACCTTGGGGTGCCTGGCCAGCGCCGCCGACAGCGAGGAGCCGGACTCCACGTTCTCGCGCACCAGGCGCAGCTTCTCGCCCAGGTACTTGTTCTCCACCTGGTTGGCCAGCACCGCCAGCGAGCGGCTGATGGAGAGCCCGGAGTCCACCATGGTGGCGAACTGCCGGGTGAACATCGCCACCTCCTTGGGCTTGATGCGGTCCGTGAACCCGGGGATGACGATCTCGGTCTTCAGCCCGGCGCTGGGCGCCGGCGTCACCGAGACCGGCAGGTAGCCCATCTCCCGCAGGCGGCCCACCACCACCGGCAGGCTGTCGCCGTCCAGTTGCCCCTGGATCATGTTGCCCGACTTGTCGCGGACCTTGTAGTCGAACGTGGTCGCCATTCACCCTCCCTCGCGTGAACGCTTACCGGCTACAACCCGTGCAGGTGGTTCCTGAAGTCCTCTTCGCTCCTGCACCGGTCCATGGCCACGCCCTGGGTGACCACGCCCCGGGTCACGAGCGTGGCCAGGGACTGGTCCATGGTCTGCATACCGTACTGCCCGCCGGTCTGCATCAGAGAGTAGATCTGGTGCGTCTTGGCGCCGCGGATGAGGTTCTGGATGGCCGGCGTGCACACCAGGACCTCGGCCGCCACGGCGCGGCCGTTGCCGTCCACCGTGGGCACGAGCTGCTGGGTCACCACCCCCTGCAACGAGGACGCGAGCTGGATGCGGATCTGGTCCTGCTGGTCGGCCGAGAACACGTCGATGACGCGGTCGATCGTGGACGGCGCGTCCTGGGTGTGCAGGGTGGCGAACACCAGGTGGCCGGTCTCGGCCGCGGTGAGCGCCGTAGAGATGGTCTCGAGGTCCCGCAGCTCGCCCACCAGGATCACGTCCGGGTCCTGGCGGAGCACCCGCCGGAGCGCCTCGGAGAAGGACCCGGTGTCGGCGCCCACCTCGCGCTGGCTGATGACCGAGCGCTTGTGGTTGTGGAGGAACTCGATGGGGTCCTCCACCGTCACCACGTGGAGCGGCTTCGTCTGGTTGATGATGTCGACCAGCGAGGCCAGGCTGGTGGACTTGCCCGAGCCGGTCGGGCCGGTGACCAGCACCAGGCCGCGGCGCAGCTCGGTGAACGAGCGGACCGACTCGGGGAGCCCGAGCGTGTGGAACTCGGGGATCTCGTGGGGGATGGGCCGCATGGCCACGGCGATGGTCCCCCGCTGCAGGCAGACGTTCACCCGGAACCGTCCCACCCCGGCAATGCTGTGCGACGTGTCCAGCTCGTGCTCGGCCTCGAACCGCTCCCGCTGGGTCTGCGGCAGGATGCCGTAGACCATGTCGCGCAGCGTCTCGTGGTCGAGCCGCTCCACGTCCTCCATCGGCCGCAGGGCGCCGTGGAGGCGCACCGTGGGCGGCATGTTGGTGGTGAGGTGGAGGTCGGAGGCGCCGATGCTCACCGCGTAGCGGAGGAGGTCGTCCACGTGGAGCCGGAGCTCCACGTCCTGGGCCCCGCCCGGCGCCGCCGGTGGGCCGGGGTGCGGCGCCGTCCCCGGTGCCGCCATGCCGTCCGCCGTGCCGACCGC
>JBOGGH010000355.1:0-3584 GCA_050743905.1 Acidimicrobiales bacterium | reverse complement strand
CGCCGGCGGTGCCGGCGCGGACCGGGTCGTGGCCCGAGGGGTGCGGCAGCAGTGCCCGGCCGGCGGCCCGCGCCATCTCTATCACCGCCGTCGGTCCCGGGGACCCGCCGGTCGCCGGCACCGCCGGCCCCGGCACCAGGCGCCACTCGGCGGCCACCGGCTCGCCGAGGGGGCCGGCCACGGTGGTCACCCGGACCTCGCCGCCGACGGCGTCGAGCCTCCCCTCGCCGCCGGCGGCCAGCGGGACCTCGTCGGCGTCCCAGCCGGCGCCGCGCGCCGCGCCGCCCGCCGCCGCCGCCACTTCGGGCGCGGTGGCGGTGCCGCGGAACTTGTCGGGTGCGGCCACGAGGCGGGGCACGGCCGACAGCATGCCCTGCCCGCGCCAGCCGGCGTGCGGGCAAGCGTGCGGACGAGAGGATTCGAACCTCCACCCCCGAAGGGACCGGGACCTAAACCCGGCGCGTCTACCGGTTCCGCCACGCCCGCAGCGACCCCCGCCCCGCGGGGGCCCGTGGAGTCTACGACCGCTCCGGCCGGGTCGCCCGGGGCGGCACGTCCCACGGCCCTCCGGGCGGGATCCCAGCAGGTCGCGACGGGGACGCAGTGTGGCCCCCGCGCCGCCCCGGGCCGGGTAACCTCGGGGCCATGGCCTCTGACCCCCGCCTGCCGGGCGTGCTTGCCGCGTCCGCCGGCCCCGACCCTTCCGCCGACATCTACCAGCGCCTGCTGAAGGAGCGCATCGTCTTCATCGGCAGCGCCATCGACCAGCACACGGCCAACCTGGTCTGCGCCCAGCTCATCCTGCTGGAGGCCGAGGACCACGAGCGGGACATCTCCCTCTACATCAACTCCCCCGGCGGCTCGGTCACCGACGGTCTGGCCATCTACGACACCATGCAGTACGTGCGGCCGGACGTGAGCACGATCTGCGTGGGCCTGGCCGCCTCCATGGGCCAGTTCCTGCTGTGCGCCGGTGCGCCCGGCAAGCGGTACGCCCTGCCGCACTCCCGCATCCTCATGCACCAGCCGTCCGGGGCGATGCAGGGCCAGGCGGCGGACATCGCCATCCAGGCCGAGCAGATCGTCTACCTGAAGCGCATGATGGCCGAGCGGATCGCCTTCCACACCGGGCAGCCGGTCGACCGCATCGAGACGGACTCGGACCGCGACCGCTGGTTCACCGCCGAGGAGGCGCGCGAGTACGGGTTTATCGACCAGGTGATCGACCGGTCGACGGCCCAGGTCGGCGGTAGCTAGGCGTGGCCCTCGACGCCCCGGCCCCGCTCCCCGGCGCCGGGCCCCGGCAGGATCACGAGCCCCCGGCCACCACCCGCCCGCGGCAGGTGGGCGACGCCTCGCCCATGGCCGACCCGGACCTGGAGCGGGACGTGGCCACCCGGAACAAGACCACCCGGGTGGTCTCGGCCAACATCAGCGTCTGGCAGCGGCTGGTCGAGATCTGGCGCTCCCGCGAGCTCCTCGTCTACCTGGTCCGCACCGAGATCAAGGTCAAGTACAAGAACTCGTTCCTGGGGCTCCTCTGGTCGATGCTCTCGCCGGCCATGACGCTGCTCGTCTACACCCTCGTCTTCGGCGTCCTCCTCAAGAGCCAGATCCCCAACTTCGTCATCTTCCTCTTCGCCGGCCTGCTGCTGTGGAACTTCTTCCAGACCGGGGTCATCGCCTCCACCGGGGTGGTGGTGAACAACGCCGGGCTGGTGAAGAAGGTCTCGTTCCCCCGGGAGATCCTGGCGATGGCGGCCATCGGCTCGGCCGGGGTCTTCTTCTTCTTCCAGGCGTGCGTCATGGCCATCTTCATGATCGCCCTGCAGATGTCGCCGGCCTGGTCGCTGATCTGGCTGGTGGTCGTGGCCATCGTGCCCACCCTGGTCTTCGCCGTCGCCGTGGGGATCTTCCTGGCCTCGGTGAACGTCTACCTGCGGGACACCCAGCACCTGGTGACAGTGATCGTGGGCGCCGCCTGGTTCTGGGCCTGCCCGATCGTCTACTCCTACCAGCTCCAACTGGCCACACACCTCAGGGGCAAGTGGTTCGCGTTCATCTACTTCCTGAACCCGATGACCCCCATGGTCATGACCTTCCAGCGGGTCCTCTACAACCGTCCCGGCAAGGTACCGGGCAGCACATCGGCGCACACGCTCGTCCAGATCCTTCCCGCCTGGTCTGCGCTCACCTACGTGTGGGCCGACGCCGCCGTGCTGGGGGTCTCGCTCGTCATCTTCTACGTGGCGATGGTGGTGTTCGGCCGGCTGGCCGGCAACTTCGCCGAGGAGCTCTGAGCGGGTGGGCGACCTCGCCGTCGACGTCCAGGGCGTCTCCAAGCGGTTCCGGCTGTACCACGAGAAGTACACGTCGCTGAAGGAGAAGCTGATCCACATAGGCCGGGTGCCCCACGAGGACCTGTGGGCGCTGAAGGACGTGTCGTTCGACGTGAAGGAGGGGGAGACGGTGGGCATCCTGGGCCGCAACGGCTCGGGCAAGTCCACCATCCTCAAGTGCGTGTGCGGGGTGCTCCAGCCCACCACCGGCCAGGTGGTGGTGCGGGGCAAGCTCGCCGGCCTGCTGGAGCTCGGCGCCGGGTTCCAGCAGGACCTCTCCGGGCGGGAGAACATCTACCTCAACGGCTCGATGCTCGGGCTCTCCAAGCGCGACGTCGACCGCGTCTTCGACGACATCGTCGAGTTCGCCGAGCTCGGCCAGTTCATCGACAACCAGGTGAAGTTCTACTCCTCGGGGATGTACGTCCGGCTCGGGTTCGCCGTGGCCGTGAACGTGGACCCCGACGTGCTCGTGGTGGACGAGGTGCTGGCGGTGGGCGACGAGCGGTTCCAGCGCAAGTGCATGGACCGCATCAAGCGGTTCCAGAAGGAGGGGCGGACCATCCTCTTCGTCTCCCACTCCCCGGACCAGGTCCGGGCCATCTGCGACCGGGCGGTGGTCCTCTCCGACGGGGTGATGGTCGGCCACGGGCCGCCGGGCGAGGCGGTGCGCCTCTTCCGCGAGCGGCTGATGGAGGCCGGGGACGAGCTGGCGCTGGGCGCGCCGGAGCTGCAGGAGGCTCCCGGGGAGGCGCCCGGGCCGGCACCGGCACCGGCACCGGTCCAGGCCGGCGGCGAGGGGTCGCGGCCGGTGCGCCTGGCCGAGGTCACGGTGGACCACCCCGGGGTGGGGGAGCGCCGCTACCTGGTGCCGGGGGAGACGCTGGTGGTGCGGGTGGGCTACCAGGCGTCCGCGCCGGCCGAGGGGACGGTGTTCGCCGTGGAGCTGCGGATGGACGACGGCACCATGCTCTTCCGCACCGACACCGAGATCCTGGGGACCGCCCCCGAGGTGGTCCGCGGGGCGGGCGTGGTGGCGTTCCACTTCGACGGCCTGCCGCTGTTCGACGGCACCTACGACGTCAACGTGGGCGTGTACGGCCCCGGCGGCATCCTCTTCGACTGGCGGGAGCCGGCCTGCCAGTTCGAGATGATGAACCCCGGCCGGGCCACCGGGCTGGTGGCCCTGCCCGTCCAGGTGGTGGCGGGCGACGGGCACGGCGCGGCGCCCGCCGTGGCCGGCGC
>JBOGGH010000354.1:0-3590 GCA_050743905.1 Acidimicrobiales bacterium | reverse complement strand
CTCAAGGAGAACATCATCATCGGCAAGCTGATCCCGGCCGGGACCGGGATGGAGCGGTACCGGGACATCGAGCTCGACATGCCGGACGCCGAGGCGCTGCCCTTCTGGGCCCAGACGTCGGCCGACGCCGACACCGAGGACCTGGCGGCCTGGCTGCGGGACGTGGGCGGCGACGGCGTGGGCAACGAGCCCTTCGACGCCAGCATCGACGCCAGTTGGCTGGGCGCCGCGCCCGCCGCCGAGGACGGCGGTGGGCAGGGGGAGCAGAAGGCCGGCCCGATGGAGGCCGGGGCCTGACCCGCTTGCCCGCCCGGCAACCGTGTCCTAGCATTGCTCCGCTCGTGCGCGCCTCGCCGGCGCGCCGTGAGCGCCTGACCCGAAGTTCCCACCCACCCGACGTCCTGACCCAGAGGTAGCGCGTGCCCACGATCGCCCAGCTCGTCCGCAAGGGACGGCAGGCCAAGACCACCAAGACCAAGACCCCGGCCCTCCGGGGGGCGCCCCAGCGGCGCGGGGTCTGCACGCGCGTCTACACGACGACGCCCAAGAAGCCGAACTCGGCGCTGCGCAAGGTGGCGCGCGTCCGGCTCACCAGCGGGGTCGAGATCACCGCCTACATCCCGGGCGTCGGCCACAACCTGCAGGAGCACTCGATCGTGCTCGTCCGCGGCGGCCGGGTGAAGGACCTCCCCGGGGTCCGCTACAAGGTCATCCGCGGGGCCCTGGACACCTCGGGCGTCCGCGAGCGGAGCCAGGCCCGGAGCCGCTACGGCGCCAAGAAGGAGTCCTGAGATGCCCCGGAACGGCCCTGCCACCCGCCGCGAGCTCCAGCCGGACCCGGTGTACCGGTCCGTCCTCGTCACCCAGGTGGTGAACAAGGTGCTCACGCGGGGCAAGCGCACCCTGGCCGAGCGCATCGTCTACGGCGCGCTCACGCTGGTGGAGGAGCGCGCCGGCTCCGAGCCGGTGGGCGTGCTCAAGCGGGCCGTGGAGAACACCCGTCCCGAGCTGGAGGTCCGCAGCCGGCGGGTCGGCGGCGCCACGTACCAGGTCCCGGTGGAGGTCCGGCCGCGCCGCGCCACGACGCTGGCCATCCGCTGGCTGACCGGCTACTCGCGGCAGCGCCGGGAGAAGACCATGGCCGAGCGGCTGGCCAGCGAGATCCTCGACGCGTCCAACGGGATCGGGGCCGCGGTGAAGCGTCGCGAGGACCTGCACAAGATGGCCGAGTCCAACAAGGCCTTCGCCCACTACCGCTGGTAGCGGGCGTCGCCGTCCCCGAGGTAGTCGACAATGGCTGAGCCCGCCCCCACCCGCGAGTACCCCCTCGCCAAGACCCGCAACATCGGGATCATGGCCCACATCGACGCGGGCAAGACCACCACCACCGAGCGCATCCTTTACTACACCGGCCGCAACTACAAGATCGGCGAGGTCCACGAGGGCGCCGCCACCATGGACTGGATGGTCCAGGAGCAGGAGCGCGGCATCACCATCACCTCGGCCGCCACCACCTGTCGCTGGCGGGACACCTGGGTCAACATCATCGACACCCCGGGCCACGTGGACTTCACCGTGGAGGTCGAGCGCTCGCTGCGGGTGCTCGACGGCGCGGTGGCGGTGTTCGACGCCGTGGCCGGGGTGGAGCCGCAGACCGAGACGGTCTGGCGGCAGGCCAACAAGTACAAGGTGCCCCGGATCTGCTTCGTCAACAAGATGGACCGGGTGGGCGCCGACTTCGAGCGCACCGTCGAGATGATCCGGGACCGCCTGGAAGGGAACCCGGCGGTCGTCCAGCTCCCGATCGGCGCCGAGAGCGAGTTCCGCGGGGTGGTGGATCTCCTCACCGTGCGGGCCCTCGTCTGGGAGGAGGGGATGGGCGAGAAGTGGGAGGAGACGGACGTCCCCGAGTCCCTGGCCACCGAGGCCGGGGACGCCCGCCACCAGCTCGTCGACGTCCTGTCCAACTACGACGACGGGATCATGGAGAAGTACCTGGCCGAGGAGGAGATCACCGCCGAGGATCTGCGCCGGGCGCTCCGGGCCGCCACCCTGGCCAGCGAGGTCGTGCCGGTGCTCTGCGGGTCGGCGTTCAAGAACAAGGGCGTCCAGCCCATGCTGGACGCCGTGGTGGACTACCTGCCCAGCCCCCTCGACCTGCCCCCCACCCACGGCACCCGGCCGGGCCGGGACGAGGAGGCGGACGAGCGCGCCGCGGACGACTCGGCGCCGTTCTCGGCCCTGGCCTTCAAGATCATGACCGACCCCTACGTGGGCAAGCTGACCTACCTGCGGGTGTACTCGGGGGTGCTGCGCAAGGGCGGCACGGTCACCAATACCACCAAGGACAAGAAGGAGCGGGTCGGTCGCCTGCTCCAGATGCACGCCAACCACCGGGAGGACAAGGAGGCATGCTACGCCGGCGACATCGTGGCCGCCGTGGGCCTGAAGCAGACCACCACCGGGGACACCCTCGCCGACCCGGCCCACCCGATCGTGCTCGAGGAGCTCGTCTTCCCCGAGCCGGTGATCCACGTGGCGGTGGAGCCCAAGACCAAGGCCGACCAGGACAAGCTCGGCAAGGCCCTCTACGCGCTCTCCGAGGAGGACCCCACCTTCCGGGTGCGCACGGACGAGGAGACCGGGCAGACCGTGATCTCGGGCATGGGCGAGCTGCACCTCGAGGTGCTGGTCGACCGGATGCTGCGGGAGTTCAGCGTCGACGCCAACGTGGGCAAGCCCCAGGTAGCGTACCGGGAGACCATCCGCCGGCCCGTGGAGAAGGTGGAGGAGCGCTACGTCCGCCAGACCGGCGGCCGGGGCCAGTACGGGCACGTGGTGATCAGCCTGGAGCCCACCGGGCCCGGAGGCGGCTACGAGTTCGTGGACAAGATCACCGGCGGGGTCATCCCCAAGGAGTACATCCCCTCGGTGGACGCCGGCATCCAGGAGGCCCTGACGTCGGGCGTGCTGGCCGGGTACCCCACCGTCGACGTGCGGGTGTCCCTCACCTACGGCTCCTACCACGACGTCGACTCCTCGGAGATGGCGTTCAAGATCGCCGGCTCCATGGCCGTCAAGAAGGCGGCCCGGGAGGCCAGCCCGGTCCTGCTGGAGCCGGTCATGGCGGTGGAGGTGGTCACCCCCGAGGACTACATGGGGGACGTCATCGGCGACCTCTCGTCCCGCCGGGGACGGGTGGAGGGCATGGAGCAACGGGGGCACAGCCACGTGGTGCGGGCCCAGGTACCGCTGGCCGACATGTTCGGCTACGCTACCGACCTGCGTTCTCGCACGCAGGGGCGCGCGACGTACACGATGCAGTTCCACGCCTACAGCGAGGTTCCCGAGTCGATCGCCAAGGAGATCGTCGCCCGGGCCCGGGGCGAGTAGCACCGGTCAAGATCGAGATCAAGGCTCAGTTTCCAAATCAAGGAGCAGCTCTTCAGATGGCCAAGCAGAAGTTCGAGCGGTCGAAGCCCCACATCAACGTGGGGACCATGGGGCACATCGACCACGGCAAGACCACGCTCACGGCGGCCATCACCAAGGTTCTGTCGGAGAGCAACCCCAACACCTCGTTCACGCCG
>JBOGGH010000353.1:0-3603 GCA_050743905.1 Acidimicrobiales bacterium | reverse complement strand
GAGCGCGCCCCCGGCCCGGCGACGGGCGGCGTCCTCCACCGTCCGGCCGGTGAGGAGCATGGCGACGATCATGGGCGCCATGGCGAAGTGTAGGCGGGCGGCCACGGCACCGCTGCCCGAGCCCACGTGGATGTGCCGGCCGCCGAGGGCGAGCACGTAGACCACGTTCACGAGGAGGGCGGCCAGCGTCCCCAGCGAGACGAGCGTGTCCATGCTGGTGGCGCCGTGCCGGGCGAGCCGGGCCGCGTCGCGCAGGAACGGCCAGCCGCCCACCAGCTCCACCACCGTCGCCAAGAACAGGACGGTCCAGTCCGGTCCCGGTGACTGCGAGCACAGGAGCGAGACGCAGAGCGCAGCCAGCGCCAGCGGCCAGGTGACGAGCAGGCGGAGCACCAGGTGGTCCCGGTCGCCGTCCGGGACTGCGGCGCCGGGGGCCACCGGCGAGGCGTCGTACCCCGTGGCCTCGACCGCCCGGCAGAGCACGTCCACGTCCGACGCGGCCGGGTGGTAGGCGACATAGGCCCGGGCGGTGACCAGGTTGACGGACGCGCTGGCCACCTCGGGGAGCCGCGCCAGGGCACGCTCCACCCGCACGGAGCAGGCGCCGCAGTGCATGCCGGCGACGTCGAGCTCCACCGTCGCCAGGGGACCGGCGTCGTCGGTGGCGAACGTTCGGCCGGAGACCTCCACCACTACGTCGGGATCCCTCGGGCGCCGCGGGCCGCCGTGGTGGTCACCCGGCCCGCCTGGGTACGGTGGGACGCGCGGCGGCGCGGCGGCGCACCGCCGCGACCGGACGAGCATCGAGGAGGACGTCATGGGCACGGACGGTGGTGCGGGCACGGGCACAGCGGGCGGGCGACCCACCGACGTCGCGGTGCTCGCCATCGAGGGGATGCACTGCCCGTCCTGCGCGGCGCTGATCGAGGAGACGCTCGTGGAGGACCTGGGCGTCGCCCGGGCGGCGGTCGACCTCGACGCGGCCCGCGCCACGGTCCGCTACGACCCCGCGGTCCACCGCCTGGACGACCTCTGCGCCGCCGTGACGGCCGCGGGGTACCCGGCCACCCCCGTCCGGTCGTAGGCCACCGGCCCGGCACGGCCGGTCGGCCATCCCGGCTCCGCGCCGGCCCGGAAGGCCCCGTTCCCACAGCGCGGCGGGACCGCCCGCAGGACACCTGGATCCTGCGCCGCGAGCCTCCGGGCAACGCTTGACTTCATGGACGACGATGTGTAGTACTACACCACGTAGTCGCTCTCGCCCGCCAGTCGGTCCCCGCACCGGCGCAGCAGGCCGGGGCGGTCCTTCCAGCGGACGCCGAAAGGGACGTGATGCTCCAGGTCGACAAGCCCCGCCCCGTGGAGGCCACGCCCGCGGCGACCGTTCCGGCCTGGCGGCCGCCGGACTGGCACCGCAGCCTGCAGTTGGCCCTGGCGTTCGTCTGGCTCCTCGACGGCGTCCTCCAGCTCCAGGGCTTCATGTTCACCTCCGGGTCGAACGGCTTCAGCGGGATGCTCGCCGGGATGGCCACAGGCAACCCCGGGGCGATCGCCTCCAGCATCACCTGGAACGCCCACGTGGTCGGCCACCACGCGATCGCCACCAACACCGCGTTCGCCCTCATCCAGGTGGCCATCGGGCTCGGCATCGCCTGGCGCCCGGCGGTGAAGCCGGCGCTCGCCCTGTCGATCGCCTGGTCGCTGGGCGTGTGGTGGTTTGGCGAAGGCTTGGGCGGCGTGCTCCACGGCACAGGCTCGCCGGTGGCCGGGGGCCCGGGCGCGGTCCTCTTCTACGCCCTGCTGGCCGTCCTCCTCTGGCCCGCCGCCGGGCGCCGGGCGGCACCGTTCGCCGCGGCCGGCGCCGTGGGCGCCCGGGCGGCGCGCGCCGTCTGGTCCGTGACCTGGGTGCTGCTGGCCCTCCTGTGCCTCCTGGGCGCCGGGCGGGCGCCGAAGGGGATACACGACGTCGTAGCCGGGCTGGGCACAGGCGAGCCGGGCTGGCTGGGCGCCCTGGACCGGCACGTCGCCTCGGGGATCGGTGACCACGGGCTGCTCGTCGCGGTCCTGCTCGCCGCCTGCTTCCTGGTGTTCGCCGTCGCCGTCCACCTTCCCGAGACCTGGGTGCGCCCGGTGCTGGCCTTCGCCGTGGTGGTCTCCCTGGCCATCTGGGTGTTCGGCCAGAACTTCGGCATGATGCTCGCCGGCGGCGCTACCGATCCCAACTCCGGTCCCCTCCTGGTGCTGCTGGTGCTCGCCTACTGGCCGCTCCGGCCGGCCACGGCGGTGACCCCGACGGCAGCGGCGCACACTCCGACGACCCTGGAGGTGGCCTGACCGTGCCCTACCCGAGCTGGCTCGGCTACGCCTTTGCCGCCGTGATGATGGTGGTGGGCACGTACTGCCTCTCCCGGCTCGTCCGCTCGACCCGTACCGGGTGGACCGCCCACGATGACGTCCAGGCCGGGCACGTGCTGATGGCCTTCGCCATGGTGGGCATGCTCGTCCCCGACTGGAACGTGCTCCCGGTACCGCTGTGGGAGGTGGTCTTCGGCGTGATGGCGCTGTGGTTCCTGGCCATGGCCGGGACGGCAGTGGCCAGGCACGGGGTCGCGACGCTGGCCTCGGGGGCGGGGAGCCACGCGCGCCACTACCTGGTGCACGCGGTGATGGCCTGCGCCATGCTCGACATGTACTGGCTGGGCATGCCGATGACCGGCTCGCCGGGGGTGGGCGGCATGGCCGGCGGGATGGGGGGCATGGCCACGTCGGGCGCGTCCGGCGGCGGGGACCCTTCGCTCACCGCCTTCCTGATCGTCGTGATGCTGGTCTCTGCGGTCTGGCAGCTCGACACGGTCGAGCCGGCGATGCCCGTCCGGCGGGCGGCGGTCGCCGTGGTCACCGGGAACGGCGGCGGTCGTGGCGACACCCTCCCGGCGGAGCCCGCGGACAGTCGGTGGCTGGCAACCGGTCCGGAGGTCGGCTGCCACGTGACGATGTGCGTCACGATGGCCTTCATGCTGGTCCTGATGCTCTGACCGGCCACGGAGCCGGATGCGGTGCCGGATGCGGAGTCCTGAGCGACCGGCGCCTCGATCGGCCGCCCCGGATGCGGGATGATGGCCCCGTGACCGGCGGCCCCTGCAACAACCCGTACTGCTCCTGCGATCCCTGCGCCTGCGGCGAGACCTGCCGCTGCGGCCTGCGGGCCGTCCTCGGGGATCTCGAACGCCAGGTGATGGAGGTCCTGTGGATCTCCGGGGGCCGGGAGCTCACCAGGCGGGAGGTGGCCGAGGCGCTCCCCGGCTACGCGTCGACCACCATCGGCACCGTGCTCGACCGCCTCTCCCACAAGGGGCTGGTGCGGCGCGCCCTCCGCGGCCGGGCGGCGGGGTTCGCCGCGGTGGACACCCAGGCGGACCGCACCGCGACCGTCATGCGCCGGACGCTGGAGGAGGCGGACGACCGGGCCGGGGCGGCGGGCTGCTTCGTGCGGTCGCTGGCCCCGGAGGACGCCCGGACCCTCCGGCGGGCGCTGGAGCAGCGGACCGGGAGCTGACCGGCCGCGGGGCGGGGGCCATCGCCAGGTGGGCGCCCCTCCGGCGC
>JBOGGH010000352.1:0-3609 GCA_050743905.1 Acidimicrobiales bacterium | reverse complement strand
ACCAGGGACGACGGGCCCTACGGCCCTGGCGGCGCGCGCCGGGCGGTGCAGCGCTCGCAGGGGCGCTTCCCGGGCGACCGGCTGCCGCGTAGCCCCGCCACCGGCAGGCGCTGCCCGCAGGCGGTGAGCATCTCGTGGCCGTCCTGCCGGCCGATCCGGTGCGAGACCGAGCCACGGGGCGAGTGCACCCACACGAGGTCGCCCTCGGCAGCGCGGGCGGCGCGGGCGGCGCGGGCGCGCCGGTCGGGCGGGGCCGAGCCGGCTGGTACTCCCGCGGGCGCCAGCCCGGCGATGATCTCGGCCAATGCCGCCCGGTGCACGCGCGGCAGCGGGTCCTCGGGGAAGAACTCGTCGTAGATCGCCAGCGCGGCGGCTTCCGTCGTCACCCCGCAGGCCTGCAGCAGGACCCTGATGTCGTGCTGGTCCCGTTGGCCCCTGCTCGCCCTGAGCTTGAGCGCGAGCATCATCCGCTCGTCGGCCAGGAAGACCTCCAGCTCGCCGTAGTGCCGGACCGGCATCCACGACTCCTGTCCACCCGGGGGCAGCCAGGCGGCCGCGTCGTCGTTCAGCCAGCGCTCCGGAAGGCCGCGCCGGCGTGCGACGTCAAGGGCCGCGTCGAACACGGCGCCGGACGGCTGGGCGGCTACGTCCACATCGGCGGTCGACGTCCGCGACCCGAAGGCCATCACCATCACCACGCCGCCCACCGCCCACAGCCTCGCCCGAATTCCCCGCCGACCGAGCTCGTCTCCCAGGTCGCCGAGCGCCGCCTCGATGACGTCCCTCTCCATCAGGCGCTCGCCAGCTCGCCCTCCGCGGCGAGCACGCCGTGGCGGACGAGCGCCGCCGGGGCGGTCTCGACCTCCCAGTCGTGGAACGCCGTCAGCGTGGAGAGGTACCAGAACGGCCGCACGAACCGGGCCGGCTCCTGGGTCCAGGCCGGCGGGGGCTCCGCCGCCGCGGTGCAGATCTCCTCCACCACGCCGGCCACGAACGCGTCCCACCGCCGGTCCCCCGTGAGGACAGGGCGGTCGGCGACCAGCCGGTGCCGCTCGCCGGGCGAGGCTCGTTGGAGCGCGTCGCGTAGGTCGATCACGGCGCGCAGGGCAGCGTCCTCCCGGGCCGACGGCTCGGTGGACGGCTCGCCGAGCCGGCGCCGTACCTCCCTGGCCGCCGCCGCCGCGCTGGCCGGCGGCTCGTCCACCAGGACCAGGTCGAGAGGGAGCCTCCCCCGATCGACGATCCGCTGGAGGAGGTCGAGCGTGGGGCTGCGCCGACCGGTCTCGATGGCCGAGATGGCCGGCTGGGGCACCCCGGCCAGCCGCGCCAGGTCCCGCTGGGACAGTCCCCGGCGCAGCCGGGCCTCCCGGAGCAGGCTTCCTCCCCGGCCGGACATGCCGTATAACATACCGTATTGAGTATCTACATCGGTCCCGGTGAGCCTGGGTGGCGCAGCGGGGTGGCGTGCGCCGGATCAGGCGGCTGTGGTGACCATGGCCACCACCGGCTCGTTGAGGGGCCTTCCGCCCATGGAGCCGTAGAAGGCGGCGTCGCCGAAGGCGAAGATCCCGCCGTCGGCGGCCACCTCCCAGTAGCCCTGGCCGGTGGGGTCGGCCGTCACCCCCACCACCGGCTCGTTCAGGGGCCTCCCGCCCATGGAGCCGTAGAAGGCGGCGTCGCCGAAGGCGAAGATCCCGCCGTCGGCGGCCACCTCCACATAGCCGCCGGAGGCGGCGCCAGACGGCGCAGCGCCCTGGCCGGTGGGCGTGGCGGCGATGCCCACCACCGGCGCCACCAGCGCCCGGCCGCCCATGGAGCCGTAGAAGGCGGCGTCGCCGAAGGCGAAGATCCCGCCGTCGGCGGCCACCTCCCAGTAGCCCTGGCCTGTGGGGCCCGCCGCGAGGCCCACGATCGGCTGGTCCAGGTGGTGGCCGCCCATCGAGCCGTAGAAGGCCGCCGAGCCGAAAGCGAAGATGCCGCCGTCCGAGGCCACCTCCCAGTAGCCCTTGCCTGTGGGGGGCACCGCCATGCCCACGATCGGCGCGTTCAGGGGCTTGCCGCCCATCGAGCCGGCGAACGGCGCCACGCCGAAGGCGAAGATGCCGCCGTCCGAGGCCACCTCCCAGTAGCCGCCGCCCTGGGGCGCCGCCGCCATGCCCACGATCGGCGCGTGCAGCGGCTTCCCGCCCATCGAGCCGTAGAAGGCCGACGTGCCGAAGGCGAAGAGCCCGCCGTCGGCGGCCACCTGGCGGTAGCCGGTGGCCGGCGGCGTCCCCGGCGGCGGGAGGCCCGAGGTGCCGAGGGTGGCGAAGGCCACCTGCCGCAGCGCCTGGCCGCCTGTGCCGGCGACCGTCACGTAGGACAGGGCGAGGGCCGAGGGGGTAGAGAGCTCCGGGTGGAGCAGGATCTGGTAGCTGCTCCCCCAGTCGAACCCCGGCAGCGCGAAGAGGGCCGGTGGGCTCCACGGCCCCCACGGCGAGGTGGCGGTGCGCACCGCCGCCACGTCCTCGCCCCCGGCGCCGTCCGGGACCGGCGCCGGGAGGGCGTACACCATGGCCAGCTCCCCGCCGGCGAGCTGGGCCACGTCCACCTGGCCGGCGTAGGCGCCGTCGTACCCGGACGGCATGACGTCGGCGGACTGCGCGGCCAGTGTGGCCGGGGGGATGCCGGACGTGGCCGATGTCACCCACCGGCCGCCCGGGACCAGGTACTGGTAGGCGGAGGGGTTTGACGCCTCCGGCGCGCCGCCGGGCCCTGTGCCGGCGGGCACCCGCGCCAGCGCCATGGTGGAGCAGGTGGCCTCGGGGATCCCGAGCCCGGCAAAGGCGTAGGTGGAGTTGCCGTAGGGCTCGTAGAGGTAGTCGTAGCCGCCTACCTCCAGCAGGCTCCCGTAGTTACCGGTGGTGGAGGCGCCGCCGGCGTAGCTTGTGGTCCGGTCGGCCGGGCAGGTGGCCGGGGGCAGGTCGGGCTCGCCGGCCGGCCCGAGGGCCATGGCCACGCGTTGGGCCCCCGGGGACGTCACCCGGTACCCGGTGGCCCAGGTGCCGTCCACGCCGGTGATGGCGTTCCTGCCGTCGAGGCACGCCGAGCCGTACGTGGCCGCCACCTGGTCCGTGGGGCCGCCTGTCGCCGCCTCCACGTCGGCCAGCCCGTTGACCCAGTTGTCGCAGACGGTTCCCGGTCCGGGCCCCGGGTAGTCGCCCAGGAGCTGGTAGGGCGCGCTGGCCGAGCCGGGGAGGGAGCCGAGGGGGCCCGAGCACACGGACTGCCCCGACAGCACGGCCGCCGTCACCGGCTGGAGCGCCTCGGCCAGGTGCGGCGGGAGCGAGGGCGGGGCCACCGCCGCCGTGCCGTCGCGGGTGAAGCAGCTCACCGATGTGGCGAGGGGCCCGAGCCCGAGCGGCGTGTCGGTCACTGTGGTGTCGCCGAACACCCACAGGTCGCCGTCGTCCGCGGTGGGCGCGCTGAAGCCGTCGTCCCGCCCGACGGTCCGTGACCACCCCGGGGGGGCTGTGGTGACCGGGCTGGTGGCGGTGCCGGCGACCGGCTGCGCGGTCCATGTGCCCGCCCCGGCCACGGCCGGGCTCAGGCCGGACGGCTCGCCCCGGA
>JBOGGH010000351.1:0-3620 GCA_050743905.1 Acidimicrobiales bacterium | reverse complement strand
CCCCGGTGGTGGCGGCGGCGGCGGCGGGAGCTTCGCCGCGCAGGCCACCACGACAGCCGGTTCGGTCCCCTCCGTCGCCAGCTCGGGCGGGGACGGCACGGTGTACGTGACCTTCGCCGACGACGTGACGGCCATGGACGGCACAGCCGACCCCGGCTACTGGCTGGCCTCGGCGAGCGGCGGGGTGCACGCCTTCGGCAGCGTGGGCACCTACGGGTCGATGGGCGGGCAGCCGCTCAACCAGCCGATCGTGGGCCTGCGGGCCACGCCGGACGGCAAGGGCTACTGGCTGGTGGCCCGGGACGGCGGGGTGTTCGCCTTCGGCGACGCCGCCTTCTACGGCTCCATGGGCGGGCAGCCGCTCAACCAGCCGATCGTGGGCCTGCGGGCCACGCCGGACGGCAAGGGCTACTGGCTGGTGGCCCGGGACGGCGGGGTGTTCGCCTTCGGCGACGCCGCCTTCTACGGCTCGATGGGCGGCAGGGCGCTGAACGCGCCGGTGGCGGGGATGGTGGCCGACAAGGACGGGACCGGCTACTGGCTGGTGGCCCGGGACGGCGGGGTGTTCGCCTTCGGCGACGCGCCGTACCTCGGCAACTTCGTGGGCCAGACCACAGGCACCGACGTGGTGGGCATCGAGGCGACCGGTGACTCGGGCGGCTACTGGCTCGTGAGCGAGAACGGCGCGGTGGCGGCCCGGGGGGACGCCGCGACATACGGCTCCCTGAAGGGCACCACGCTGAACGCGCCCATCGTGGGCATGGCGGCCTCGCCCGACCATGGCGGCTTCTGGCTCCTGGGTGCCGACGGCGGGGTGTTCGCCTTCGGCGACGCCGGCTTCTACGGGTCGCTCGGCTGACGGGCGCCGCCCGACGCGGCCGGGCGGCCGGCCGGAAGGCGGCCCCCGGCGGCGATGAGATCCGGGCCCCGGTGCCGTCGGACCCCACATGACCACCACACCACAGCCGGCGGCCCGGAACCTGGCCGACCTCTACCACCTCGCCCCGCTCCACTGGGACGACGTCCGGGCGGTGATGGAGACGGATCTCACGCAGGCCCCCGGGTCCGGCGGGCCCGACCGCCACACGTTCTGGCTCTCCACGGTCGACGCCGACGGGCGACCCCACGTGACCGGCGTCGGCGCATTCTGGACCGGTGGGCGGTACTGCTTCACGGGCGGTCCCCGTTCACGGAAGATCCGGAACATCGAACGTGACCCGCGGTGCGCGCTCGCCGTGGCCGCTCCCGGGTACGACCTGGTGGTGGAGGGCAGGGCGGCCAGGGTGACGGACGAGGCGGCGCTCCGGGGCATCGCCACCGCCTTCGCCCGCGGCGGGTGGTCGCCCACGGTGGCCGACGGCGGCTTCACCCACGAGTACAGCGCGCCGAGCGCCGGCCCGCCGCCCTGGCACGTCTACGGGCTCACCCCCGAGGCCGTCTACGCCACGAAGACCACCGGGCCCAGCGGAGCCACCCGCTGGACCTTCACCCACTCCGGGTAGGCCCCGGGGCGATGATGGTCGCTACCGGGGGGGGTCCTCGTAACGGCACCGGGACGAACTCGGCCGATGGCGCCGGGAGGCCCGAGCGACGCCTCCGTGTCGTTGGCGCTCTTCTTCCAGAAGGCGGGGGAAGCTCAGTCCAGCCACAAGGGCCACCCGAACGCCGGCCTGAGCTACCACTTGAGCCCCGAGACTACCCGCCGTCAACGGCGTCGGAAGCGTCGACCCCAGCGCCGCCGAGGCTGACCGGCTGGGCGAATTGTGGGTGGGCACAACCCGCTTGTGTCTTCCCACTAGTGTGGATGGGTGCCAACCACGAAGAACTACATCGGTGCGATTTTGAGGTGGAGATTCGTATGAGCGACTACCGGGCCACCTTCCTCTTCGCAACGCCCTCCTGGAAAGAGGGTGTCGGGCGCCTGGTTGACTTCGCCAATTCATTGTCGGAGTACAACCGCACCAACCCGCCCGAGGATCCGGACACCCGCGCGCTAGCTCAGGACTGGCTGGCGATTGGTGACAGCCTGTCTTCGGCAATGGGCAACGTAGGGAGCAATGGTTGATCCTGGGTCGCAACTCCCAAGCGCGGCCAGCCAATCAGACCCCAGTACCCAACAAGCTGATCTGTTGGGCGCTATCGAGCGTCTAGCGCAGACGAACCCTGATGCCCTCACCGTCACGATGGCGGCTGTCTCGGCGTCAGCGTATTCAGGGCCGCTTCCGTCCCCTGACCACCTTCGTGGATACGAAGAAGTCCTACCCGGGGCGGCAGACCGCATCCTGGCGATGGCAGAGAAGCAGTCCGATCACCGTCAGGAGATCGAGAAGGACGCCGTCAAGGGTGGGACCAGGCGGTCCTGGTATGGGCTCTGGCTGGGGTTTTTCATATCTGTTCTCGTCCTCGGGCTCTCGGGAGGCTTGATCGTAGCTGGGTACGGGGTTGAGGGGACCGTGCTGGGAAGCGTTGACCTTGTCGCACTTGCCAGCGTGTTCGTGATCGGGCGCGTGGAGCAGAGGCGTGAGCGAACGGCAAAAGACCAACGCACCCACCCCCCACCCTCCACGCCCGTACCTGGGCTCCCCCCCGCGCCTCGGTCGACCTGACCTGGACGGGGTCCAAGAGCTGGAAAGTCTTCGAGCACCCACACTGATGACCTGACTGGGCCGTCTACGACCAGGCCACTGCGGAGGCTGACCGGGCGGCTGCGGAAGCGGCGAACTGCCGATTCGCGGAGGTGCTCCGTCCGACTGCGCGCCAACCGCGCGACAGGAAGCCGGGCGGTTGGAGGCCGAAGGAACAGGTCCCCCGTCTACCTGGCAAGTCAGTGGTCGGGCTGCCCGGATTTGAACCGGGGACCTCTGCGTCCCGAACGCAGCGCGCTAACCAAACTGCGCCACAGCCCGCCGCCGACGGCGGGCCGCCGGCTAGGAGAGCCAGGTTAGCCGCGCCCCGAGTGTGAGCTCGAAGGCGCCGCTCCGGGCGGGGCCGCGCCGTCACGGTCCCCTGCCGGAGGGCCGGTCCCGGGCGTCTCCGCGGAGACGCCCGCGTTCCTCCCCGGGGTCGCACCACCCGGCGCCGCCGTGCCCGGGACTGCCCGGTCCGCCTCCCGCTCCGTGCCCGGCCCCGGCCCCGGCTGCTCATGCGCCGCTGCCTGCCCCCGGCCATCGTCGGCCACGGGCCGCCCCGCGGCGCCCCGCTCGGCCACCACCGTGGCGATCCTCCGCTTGTCCATCTCCACGACCTTGAGCTCCCAGTCGTCCACGCGCAGGGCCTCGCCCTCGTGGGGGATATGGCCGAACCCGTCGAAGAGGTACCCGGCCAGCGTCACGTACTCGCCGTCGGGGACCTCCACGCCGAGGCGCTCCCGCACCTCGTCCACGCTGGCCTTCCCGTCCACCAGCCAGCGCCGGCCGTCCACGCGGACGATGGCCGGCTCCTCGTCGGCGGGGTCGAGCTCGTCGTGGAGCTCGCCCACGAGGGGCTCCAGCAGGTCCTTCACCGTGAGGACCCCGGCCACGCCCCCGTACTCGTCCACCACCACCGCGAACCCGCGCCGCTGCCGGCGCATCCCGGCCAGGGCGTCCAGTACGTGGCTGGACTCCGGCACCACGTAGGGC
>JBOGGH010000350.1:0-3629 GCA_050743905.1 Acidimicrobiales bacterium | reverse complement strand
GTCCCGGGCCCCCCCGTCCAGCCGGCGAGCACCGCCGCGACCCCTGCGGTGCCCAGGGCGGCCCGGCCCGCGCGCCGCCACGTGCCGCACCTCATGCCGCGATCCTTGCAGACCGCGCTCCGCCCATCGCGGGATTCGGCTGGTGGGGGCGGGCGCCCGTCGTAGGCGCGTCACCCGGACGGCGGCGGGGACCGCCGGACGACAAGCGGGGCGCCGTCCAAAGGCGCCCCGGCTCGTCATTGTGACTGACGCCGGGCGGTTACCACCCGGCATCGTCAGCATCTCCCGCCGGGCGTCCGGGTACCAGGGACCAAGGTCACTTCTCCGGCCGGGCAGTGGCGGCGGGCGCCGCGGGACGCCGCCGCGGCGGGACCCGCGCCGCCGGGACAATGCCGGCGCACCCTGTGCGGGAGGCCCCAGCGGGGCCACAGGCCGGCCACAGCGGTGGCGTCCACGCTCTCGACATGAGCCACCACCGACCGTCCGTCAGCCGCCGCAGGTTCCTGGGGCTGTCCGGCGCCGCCGCCGGCGCCGCCGCCGTCCTCGGGACGCAGGGCCCCGCCGGTGCGAGCGCCGCCGCACGCCGCCGTTCCCGCTCCCTCCCCACGAGCGGCTTCGACACCTCCCACCTCGTGGGCCCGTCCAACGACCGCATCAGGGTGCTGGTGCAGGGGCACCGCCGGGTGCTCCACGTGACGAGCATGCCGGCCCACCCGGTGGATCCCGACTTCCACTACGTCGCGCCGCCGACGGCCCAGGCGCTCACCTTCCGGACCACCACCCGCCCGCGGCTGGCGTCGCGCACCACCGAGCTGGTGACCGGCTACACCCTCGGCGTCCATCTCGACAGCGTCACGCTGGAGACGGCCAGCGCCGGCTACTACGGCGCCTTCCTGGGACCCTGGAACTACGTCCCGACCTCCCTCGACCGGTACGGCGCCCACACCCACCCGGTGGGCACCGACGTCGAGGACGGCGACTACCACTACCACCGGGTGACGTCGGCCTGGACCTCCGATCCGGACCGGCACTCCCCGATCGTGGGGTGGGCGGCGGACGGGTTCCCGGTGTACCTCCGCTACGGCTACGCACACCCGGCCACACCCGGCCGGGTGAAGCGCCTGGCCTCGAGCTTCCGCCTGAGGAGCGGCACACGCCCGTCGGGGAACGGCAGCCCGGGCGGTGCCTACGACGGCACGTTCGTGGCTGACTACGAGTACGTGCACGGCGCCGGCGACCTCGACCGCTGCAACGGGCGGCTCTGCGTGACTCCCGAGTTCCCCCACGGGATCTACGCGTACTTCCTCACCGACGAGTGGCCCTCCGTCCCGCACTGGCTCCGGGGCGCCCCGGACGTCACCTTCACCCCGCAGGACAACGGCAGCCAGGGTCCGCCGTCGGGCGCGCCGCCCGGGTCCGTGGGGGCCTGAGCCGCGCCCGGCGCCGGGTGCAGGGCTACGGCGCGCCCTCCCCGCCCCCCACCGGATCCGCGCCGGGCAGCCAGGTTCCCGGTGCGGCGTGCGGGGGGACAGCCCGGTGTACCGTCGTGCCGTGGGCGGGCTGGAGCGGGTGGTGCAGCTCCGCAAGGCCCGCGACCTCATGGACCTGCGGTACGTGGAGCCGCTGGACCTGGCGGCGCTGGCCGGCGAGGCGGGGTACTCCCGCCACCACTTCGTACGGTCGTTCAAGGGCGCCTTCGGCGAGACCCCCGGCGCCTACCTGACCCGCCGGCGGATGGAGCGGGCCAAGGACCTGCTCCGCGGGGCCAACCTCACCGTCACCGAGATCTGCCACCTGGTGGGCTTCTCCAGCCTCGGGTCGTTCAGCTCGCGCTTCTGCGACCTGGTGGGCTGCTCGCCCTCCGAGTACCGGCGGCGCCACGTGGCGGTGGGCGGCCCGCCGCCGGTACCCGGCTGCGTCCTCATGGCCTGGACCCGGCCGCGACCCCCCGGCCCGGATCCCGCAACCACGGAGAAGCATCCCGCCGGGTGCCCGCCGTAGGGTACGGGCCGAACCCGTCGCCCCGCCGCACCAGGGAGGGAATCGTGATCACCGGCGTCTCGCACATGACCGTCTTCGTCATCGACCAGGACTCGGCCAAGGCCTTCTACACCGAGAAGCTCGGCTTCGAGGTCCGCTTCGACATCGTGATGGGGGAGGGCTTTGAGGGGAGCGGCGCCGGCTTCCGCTGGCTCACCGTGGGGCCCGGGGACCAGCCGGGGTTCCAGGTGATCCTGTCCGACTGCGCCATGGGCCGTGACCCCGGATCGGCCGGGAAGCTGCGCGAGCTGGTGGCGGCGGGCGCCCTGGGCCCCGGGGTCATGACCACCGCCGACTGCCGTGCCACCTATGAGGAGCTGGTGGCCCGGGGGGTGACCTTCACCCAGGAGCCCAGCGAGCGGCCGTACGGGGTCGAGGCCGTGTTCCGCGACGACTCGGGGAACTGGTTCAGCCTCACCCAGCCGTTCGCCGCACCGGCCTGAGGGGCACGCTGCCGGCCTGAGCGGCCCGCTCCTGCGGCCGGCGGGCGCCTACCCGCCGGCGACGAACGACGAGAGCCCGGCGGTGATGGCGGCCGCCGCCTGCTGCTGCCACGCGGGCTGCACCAGCAGCGCCGCGTCCGTGGCGTTCTGCATGTTGGCGCACTCGATGAGCACCTTGGGCACGGTGGTGAGATTGAGCCCGCCGAGGTCGCCGCGGGGCTGGATGCCGTCCACGCCGTCGTATGTGCTCACCGGCTCACCGGTGCCGGTGGCGAAGGCGTTGCGCACGGACACGGCGAGCTGGGCCGACGGTCCCACCACGGCGTCGTTGACGCCGTCCGCTACGGGATCGAGGACGGCGAACCCGCGCCCGGCGGCCGGCCCGCCGTCGGCGTGGATGGAGATGGCGGCGTCGGCCCCTGCCTGGTTGCCGATGGCCGCCCGCTCGTTCACGCAGGGCCCCACCCCGTTGTCGCTGGACCGGGTGAGCACCACGGTCGCGCCCTGCGCCTGCAGGTCGGCTTCCAGGTACTGCGCCACGTTCCAGTTGAAGAGGTGCTCGGGGTAGCCGCCGGGGGTCTCCGAGCCCACGGTGTCGCACGCCTCCTCCTCGCGCCCGTTCCACACCTGCTGGTTGATGACCCCGGGCGCCGCGCCGTTGCCGCCGTCGTGGCCGGGGTCCACGGCGATCACGGTGCCGGCCAGCGGCGGGCCCGGGGCCGTCCCGAGGAACGCCGCGTCGCCGAAGTTGAAGACGCCGCCGTCGGCACCGAGCATGAGGTAGCCGCTGGTGCTGCCCCCTGTGCCGGCGCCGTTGCCGCCCCCGTCCCCGGCACCGGTGGCGGCTACCACCGGCCGGTGCAGCGGCTGCCCGCCCATGGAGCCCTCGAACGGCGCGCCGAAGGCGAACACCCCGCCGTCCGAGGTGAAGAGCCAGTAGCCGCCCGTCGCCGGGTCGGCGCTCATGGCCACCACCGGCGCCACGAGCGGCTGCCCGCCCATGGAGCCGGAGAACCGTGCGGCGCCGAAGGCGAAGATCCCACCGTCGGACGCCACCTCCCAGTAGCCACCGCCTGTGGGGGTGGCGGCCATGCCCACGATCGGCCGGTCGAGCGGCTGCCCGCCCATGGAGCCGGAGAACCGTGC
>JBOGGH010000349.1:0-3635 GCA_050743905.1 Acidimicrobiales bacterium | reverse complement strand
GGGCCCCCGCGTAGGCCGCCTCCACGGTGCCGCCGGCGCCACCCGTGCCGCCGGGGAGCGCCCCGGACGCCGCGCCCCCGCGGGCCGCCCACGGCAGGCGGATCCGGTCCTGCAGCCACCCGATCCCCAGGATCCCGTTGGCGGCCCGCCCCACCAGGAGGACGCCGAGCGCCCCCACCACCACGCCCTCCACCCGGTTGACGTTGGGCACGTTGGCGGCGATGGCGTAGGTGAGCGACGCCAGGAAGGCCCCGCTCACGGTGCGGGCGCCCCAGATGACGAGGAAGAGGAGGAAGGTCACGCCGGAGAAGATTGTGAAGGCGTTCCCTGTGACGGTGAGCTGCAGCGTGGCCCACAGCGCCCCGCCGAGCCCGGCCAGCCCGGCGGCGAGGGCGAAGACCGCCACCTTGGTGACCGACGGGTTGAGGCCCACGGTGGCGCAGGCGGCCGGCGAGTCGTTCAGGGCCACCAGGCGCCGCCCGTAACGGCTCCGCCGGATGGCCAGCACCATCAGCGCCGCCAGCACGAACACCACGGCGAGCAGGATGACCTCGGAGCGGTCGCTGCGGAGGGTGAGGCCACCGATCGAGAGCCGCACCCCGGGGATGCCGGCAGTCCCCAGGACGCGGAGGTCGCCGAAGAAGCCGCTCTGCACGCCCTCGGCGAAGGCGAAGGTGGCGAGCGCGAGGTAGAGCCCGCGCAGCCGGGTGGCCGGCAGGGCGATCAACGCCCCCAGGGCGGCGCAGACCGCCACGGCCACCAGCACCCCGAGCAGCGACCCGCCGCCGGCCACCTTGCCCATGCAGAACGCCCCGATCCCCATGAAGGCGAGCTGGCACAGCGACACCTGGCCGGCGTAGCCCACCAGCAGCACGAGGGAGAGCGCCACCACCCCGTAGGCCATCGTCTGGCCCACGATGGGCCCGGCGGTGCTCGAGCCGGGGGCGAGGAATGTGCCGCCGCCCATGACCACGGCGAACACCACCACCGCCACCACCAGCCCCGCGCCGGACACCACCGACTCCCAGCCCCCGGCCACCCTGGGCACCCTGAGCGTGGCCAGCCGCCCCACGGCGCGGAGGCGGACCGACGGCAGGGCCACCAGCGCGGCGAAGAGGAAGATCATCGGGAGGGCGGCGGTGATGTCCGAGCCCACACCTGTGGGGAGGTGCGACGGCGCGTACTGCTGGAAGTAGGTGACCACCAGGCCCAGCACGATGGCGCCGGCGAACGTCCAGGGGATGCTCTTGAGCCGCCCCACCACCGCCGCCGCGTACCCGTCCACCACCAGCAGCGTCATGGTCAGCACGGTGAAGGTGCTTGTCAGGGTGGGGGCCACCAGGACGCCGGCCAGCGCGGCCAGGAAGAACCCCAGCATCCACCCGGCCCTGCTCATCCGGGCCGGCGAGACCCCGGACAGCGTCAGCAGCTCCGGGTCGTCCACCACCGCCCGCATGCCGGTGCCGAGGCGCGTGCGGTAGAGGAGCAGCCGGAGCACCACGGCGACGGCCAGGGCGGCGGCGAGCAGCACTGCGTTCTGCCACTGGAGGCTCACCCCGAAGATGCGGAACGTGCCGTCCACCAGCGGGCTCACGGTGCGGGATGTGGCGATGTCCCAGATCAGCGTGGCCACGCCGAGCATCACCACCAGCAGTCCCAGCGTCACCATGATGGGGCGCTCGGTGGACGCACCGTGGAGATGGCGCATGAAGAGGCGCTCCACCACCGCGCCGGCCAGCGGCGCCCCCACCACCACCACGATCACCATGCCCACGGCAGTGGGGACGTGGTGCTGCTGGAGCTCCCAGTAGCTGAACGCCGCCAGCATGGCCACCGCGCCGTGGGCGAAGTTGAAGATGCCCGACGTGGTGTAGGTGACCACCAGGCCGCTGGCGAGAATGGCGTACGCGGCGCCCACCGCCACGCCGATCACGGTGAACTCCAGGAACTCGCTCACCGCATCCCCTCTGCTCCCCGGTCCCTCATCGCACCCGGGGCACCGACCGCCGGCACGTCACCTCACGGTACCGCCTCCCCGTCAGTACGGGGTGTTCGGCGGGACGTAGTACTTGTTGGTGCAGCGGTAGCCGTGGGTCTTGCTGTTGATCGGCGGGTCTGTCTGGCGCACCCACTTGCCGTTCTTGATCCGGCCGATCAGGTAGCAGTTGGAGACGGTCTTGGCCGCCACGTTCACCGGGGTCTCGAGGTTTGTGCCGGTGAACGTGGTGACCTTGCCGAGGGCCTTCAGCAGCGCACCGCGGGTGGGGTGCTTGCCGATCTTCTGGAGCGCCTGGGTGAAGAGCTGCGCCGACAGCCAGCCGTAGAGGGTGAAGAGTGTGGGCTTGGCGCTGGCTGTGGCCACGGAGGTCCAGTGGAGGAACCGTGTGACCGCCGGGATCGCCTTGGCGTCCGTGCCGAGGTACAGGGCGGCGTTCTGCTCCAGGTACATCCCGTTGGTGGCCGCCGCCCCGCCGGATGTGGGGATCAGGGTGTCGCTGTAGGTCGACGCGCCGAGGACGACCATCGGGTGGAATGTCTCGTTGTTCAGCGCCTTGATGAGCGACGAGGCGTAGAGCGTGGGGTTCTGCTCGATGAAGAGCATCTTCACGCCCTTGGCCTTCATGGCCTCCACGTCGGACACGAAGTCGTTGTAGGTGGCTGTCTCCGGGAACGTTGTCTCGTAGACGATCTTGTAGCCCAGGTGCTTCATGGTGGCTTCCTGGCCGTTCCAGGCGTCGATGGCCGACGGGTTCTTGGCCACCAGGGCCGCCGCCTTCTTGTAGCCGCTGGGGTCCTGCTTCTTGAAGTAGAGGAGCGAGCCCTCCTGCCACCCGCCCTGGAGCGGCGTGGGGCTCACCAGGTTGGGCAGCTTGCCGTTGGCGGGGGTCACTGTGGGCTGGACCTCGGGCATCCCGGGGTTCCGCTTGAGGATCTCGCCGGCCGATGTCTGGACGATCGAGAACCCGCCCACGAGGGCGAAGTCGCTGTTGATGGCCGCCTGCGTCTCGGTGGCGTTCTTTGTGCCGCTGTACCCTGTGTCCTGGGCTGTCACCACGATCTTGCGGCCGTGGACGCCGCCCTTCGAGTTGACGTAGTCGAAGTAGGCCTCGGTGCCGACCTTGGCGCCGCCGAAGATGGCCGCCCACGAGATGTTGCCCACGCGGATCTGCGAGGCGGTGACCCCGGTGTCTGTGTGCATGGCGCTGGCCGGGACTGTGGTGCCCACCTTCGGCGAGGAGCCGGACGCCCCCGCGCTCCCGGGCACCACCGCCACGACCGCCCCCGCGCCGAGCAGCACGGCCATGCCGGCCGCGCCGGCACGCATCCTCCAGGAGCCACGTGTCATCGGATTCCCCCTTGTCATGTGTCGGTGTCTCGATCGGCCCCCCGTCGCGGTGCGGTGCACCCCACCGGGCGGGACAAGCTAAAAACCTGTTCTACCTTCGATGGACCGCCCGGCGCCAGGGCCGTGCGGCAGCCACCGGCTCGCGCGTCTACCAGAGCCGTGCGGCCGCGCCTAGTGGTACCCGCGATTTCCCCGGGGCGAACTGCACGGATCCCGGTGCGCGCCGGCCGGCCCCCGCGCCGCGCCGCCGGCACCGCCGGCCCGGTCACGCCGCCCCCCCGCCGGGTGC
>JBOGGH010000348.1:0-3644 GCA_050743905.1 Acidimicrobiales bacterium | reverse complement strand
GGATGTGCCGCCCATGGTCCTCGACCTCGAGGGTACTCGAGGTCTGGTGCCGGCCCGCCGCGCCGCGCCGGCCCGCCGCGCACCGGACCGGCCTCGGCCCACCCGGCTTCCGGCGGCGCCTGGCAGACTGGGCGCCGGTCGGCCCGGGCGGGCGCGACCGGAGGAGGTCCCCATGAGCGCCGCCTGCACGCACGTCGAGGGCCTGAGCCCGGTGACGCCGTCGGCCGACGGCTGCGAGGACTGCCTGCGCACCGGCGGGTGGTGGGTGCACCTGCGGCTGTGCATGCACTGCGGCCACGTGGGCTGCTGCGACGACTCGCCCAGCCGTCACGCCCGGGCGCACTGGGAGGGCCGGCGAGAGCACACCGTCATCCGGTCGTTCGAGCCGGGCGAGGACTGGTGGTGGTGCTTCGCGGACGACCTCCTCTTCGAGGTGCCCGGGGCGCCGCCGGCGCCGTCGCACACCTGAGGGCGGGCACCGGGGCCCGGCCGGCCGGCCGCGGCCGCCGTCATCCCGGGGCCGTCATCCCAGCGCCGGCAGGACCTCCTCGGCCATGAGGCGGAGGGTGGGCCACCCGAGCTCCGGCGGCGTGCCCCCGCAGAGCGGGTGGAGGACCAGGTGGCCGCCGGCCCGGACGTGCGCCACCGCCTCGGCGGGCGTGTAGACGCGGTACCGGCCGGCCGCCCGGACCTCGTCCACCGTGGTGCTGGGCACCACCGAGCCCGGCATGGGCTTGGCCGCACCCAGGTTCCAGGCCGCGTAGGCCCGGGCGTCCCGCAGGAGGTGCGGGCCGAGCCGCTGCCAGGCGGCGTCCGGGTGGTGGTCCACGAAGGTGGCCACCACCGTGGCGTCGCCGCCCCCCACGAACATGCCCGGTTCACGGCCCGCCGCCTTGCACGCGTCGAGGTAGATCCGCTCGAGGTCCCCGGTGCGCTCGGTGATCATCCCCAGGCCGAGGCGCGCTGCCCGCCGGACGGCGGCCGGCGTGCCCCCGCCCATGAGCAACGGCGGGCCGCCGGGGGTCAGGGGCGCCGGCGTGACCCTCGCCCCCTCGCCCCCGTGGCCGTCCACCGTGACCGGCTCGCCGGCCCAGGCACGCTGCAGTACCGCCACGGCCTCCTCCATCCGTGCGGCCCGGTCCTCCATCGGGATGCCGTAGAGGTCGAACTCCTCCTGGCGGTAGCCCATCCCGAGCACCACCGAGACCCGGCCCCCGCTCAGGATGTCCAGGACCGCCAGCTCCTCGGCCATCTGGACCGGGTGGTGCAGCGTGGCCACCAGCGCCGCCACCTGGATGGGCACGCGGGTGGTGCGTGCCGCCGCCGCGGCGGCCATGAGGGTGGGCGCCGGGAGGTAGCCGTCCGGCGAGGCGTGGTGCTCCGAGAAGGCCACCGCCAGGCAGCCGTGCCCGTCCGCCCACTCGGTCATCGCCAGCGCGGCCTCGTACATCTCGCGCGCCCCCGGCCCCTCGGGCGCGAGCCGCATGTCGAACCGCATGATGTACATGGAGGCCTCCGCCGGGCGCCGGGCTGTGGGCGCCGGGCCCTTCAGACGAGGATCCGCTCCGCGGGCGCCGGGACCCCGAGCACCGCGAGGGTCCGTCCCAGCCCGAGGAACATGCCGCAGCACATGGTCAGGTCGGCCAGCTCGTCGTCGCCGAAGGCGCCGTGCAGGCGGTCCCAGAGGTCGTCGTCCATGGCCAGGTGGTCGAGGGCGAACCGCTCGGCGAACTCTGCCGCCAAGCGCTCCCGCCCGCTCAGCGCCGTGGAGGTCCGCCAGGCCGGCACCTCGGCGTAGAAGCCCTCGTCCGCACCGGCGCCGGCGCCGTCACGGGCCCTGGTGTCGCGGCACACGGCACAGTCGTTGACGAGGGCGATCGTCCACCGGGCCGCCTCCCGCTCGCGCACCGAGAGCCGGGTGTTGCCGTAGACGGCCTCGGAGAAGGCGCCCATGCCGGCGGCCATGGCCGGACGCAGCAACGCCCAGTCCACGTGCTCGCCGTAGCCCCGCTCGGGGTACGAGATCCTGGGCATGGCCGCACGCTACTACCGCCCCGGCTGCCGGGGCCGTGGCGCCGGCGCGGACCGGCGCCGGCGGCGCGGACCAGCGTGGAACGGCACGGGCCGGCGCGGCCGTGGGTCAGCGGGGAGCGGGCTCCGTCCACGGCGACACGGTCCGGCACCCGAATTCCTCGGGCGCCACGTCGCGGAGCGTCTGGCTGAACGTCCACCGGTGGCCGGCCGGATCCTCGACCACGTACTCGCGCTCGCCGTAGACGTGCTCGACGGGCTCCTGCAGCACGCGGGCGCCGAAGGCGCGCGCCCGCTCGTGGTGGGCGTCCACGTCGTCCACGCGGACCCGCACGACGTGGGTGACGGCACCCCCGCCGGGCGGCGCCTGCTCGCCGCTGGTGTCGGCCACGATGACCGCGCCGTCCGGGCCCACCGCGAGCTGCGCGCGGTGGGCCTCCCCGATCCGGGTCCGCTCGGCGAACCCGAACGCGCCGGCCAGCCACGCCACCGCCGCCCCGACGTCGGGGTAGACGAGCACCGGCACCACGGTGGGCGGCGGGACCGAGCGGTTGGGCTTCACCGCCCGTCCCCGGCGGCCGGCACGGTCCCGGATGCCGGCGCGCTGACGGTGAACATCCAGCGGATGCCGTAGCGGTCGAGCGAGCAGCCCCAGTAGCCCCACGGCATCTCCTGCATCCCGGTGGACTCGCTGCCCCCCTCGCTCAGCGCCGCGTACAGGCGGTCGGCCTCGTCACGGGAGTCCACCTCCAGGTTGACGGTGACGTTGTTGCCGATCGTGCGCCGGTGGCCCATGGACTCCAGCATGTCCGTGCCCATCAGCACGTGGCCGGCGAGGATGGGCAGCTCCACGTGCGCCACGAGCTGTCGCTCGGCGTCGGCCAGCGGCGGGGCCCCCGGCGGAGGCGCCATCTCGCCCATGCGGAGGACCGGCCCCGCGATCTCGGTGCCGAAGACGCTCCCGTAGAAGCGGAACGCCTCCTCGGTCGTGCCCATGAAGTTCAGGTAGGTGCTCACCCGGGCCATCGCAGTCCTCCTCGTTCGTGACGGCAACGCCTGCCGTCGCCAACGCTACGACGGCGCCGGGCGGCCCGGCTCATCGCGGGCGGGCCCCGGGCCCGCCGCTACGGCTCGGCGGTGACGGCCACGCGGTCCGCGTAGAAGGCCACGTGGCCGCGGATGGCCGCCACGGCGGGGTACGGCTCCGGGTAGTGCCAGACCGCACCCTCCAGGCCGGCGTCCCCGTCCACCACGAGGTCGTAGTACGAGGCCTCGCCCTTGTACGGGCAGTACGTGTGCTGGTCGCCGGCCCGGAGCAGGTCGCCGTCCACGTCGTCCACCGGGACGTAGAGCACGGGCGGGTAGTCCGCCTCCCGCAGCTCGAGCGCCCTCGTGGTGCGGGCCACGATGGCCGAGCCGGCGCGCACCGTCACCCGGCCCTCGTAGGGCTCCACGGTGATGGGATGGTCCGGTCCGGGCTCCAGATGGGGTCGGCTGTCGGTCATGTGGTCACCTCCTCGTGGGGACGGGGCGGCGCTGGCGGCGACCGGGCATGGGAGCCGCGAGCTCCCGCCCGGTGGACGGCCGCCGATGGCCGCCCCGCGGACCCTACC
>JBOGGH010000347.1:0-3649 GCA_050743905.1 Acidimicrobiales bacterium | reverse complement strand
GATCAACGGGATCCCGAGCGACCGCTCGTGGGCCCGGCGGGCGGTGGACACCGTCTGGCGGGGGCTGGCGCCGGCGGGGGCGTAGGCCGCCGCGGCCGGCCGGCGGTCAGCGGTTCTCCTTGGCGTCCGCCTGCGGGTCGTCCGGCGTGCGGTCGAGCACCCGGGGCCGGCGGATCTCCCCCAGCCACGGCCGGCGCACGAACCACGGCGCCGGCGGCGGCATCACCAGCACGGTGAGCGCGTCCACGATCGGCTCGTAGTTCACGCGCCATCCCGAGAAGTGCCGCCAGGCCTCCTCCGGGGTGCGCTCGAACGGGAAGTCGACCTGCTGCAGGCGCTCCACGCCGAGGACGTACTCCTCGTAGGTGAGGCGGATGGGCGTGGTCGGCATGGGGTCGGGGTCGAACTCGATGTGGAGCGCGCCGGCCAGGGCGCGAAGGGTGTTCATCCCCATCTGCAGGCAGTTGCGCGCCTGGCGCGGGGCGGACCCGGGGTTGATGGCGTCGTGGAGCGCCGCCGCGTCCAGCATCGCCGTCATGGCGGTCAGCCACGACCGCCACGGCACGGGCGAGCGGAACCACATCAGCGAGGGGTAGTTGGTGTGGCTCTCGGCCACCGCCGCCGCCCAGCCCTCCCAGGCGCGGTAGAGGTCGGGCAGCTCCGCCGTGGTGCGGAACCAGTGGTGCCGGGCGAGGACCTCGGGTCCCCACGCCGGCACGCCGGCCCTGGTGCCGAGCAGCGTCACCTCGGTCTCGCGGGCCGAGAAGGCGGCGTAGAGGGTGGGCAGGTAGGCGATCTCGAGGGCCACCACCAGCAGGCCGGTGCCCCCCGCCGCCAGCTCCACCGCCTCGGCCGGCCTGTCGGCCAGGGTGGCGAAGCCCAGGGTGAACACGGACGACCCGGCCACCACCATGGCGCGGGCCAGCGTGGCCGTGGAGTCCCACCAGGCCATGAGGCCGAAGCCCACCACCAGCGCCGCCAGCCAGATGACGAAGAGGAACACCATGGCGAACGGCCCCACCAGGGACATGAAGCGGTCCTTGGCCTCGTAGCTGCGGAGGGACCGCACGATGCGGCGCACCGCCCGCGCCAGGCCCCGCGAGATCCCCCGCAGGACCCGGGACGAGGTGGCCCTCGGCACCACCAGGGTGGTGAACACGCTGGAGAGCGTGCCCACTACCACGACCACGCCGAGCAGGAGGGCCGGCAGCCGCAGGGCGTCGTGCACCCCTCGATGATGGCCGCTGCGGACGGTCGGCGCCCGGATGCGTGGGTGCCCCGCCGGCCGGGGCGCCAGGCCGGCGCGTCAGGCCGGCGTGTGGAGCCGGGGCGTCAGGCCGGGACGCCGGCTCCGCCCACGGCGAGCTGCTCCAACTCGGCCGCCACGGCGCGCTCGTGCTCCTCCTCGTCCCGACGGGCGCGGCGCGGGCTCCAGCGGCCACGGACCAGCCAGATGGTGGGGATGAAGAGCACCATGCCGCCCAGGTCCACCCAGAACCAGTGCTGCCACTGGGTGGGCGACCGACGCACGCCCTGTGTCAGCGCCTCGAACGCCGCCTCGTGGGCAGAGAGGTAGCCGAGCTGGGCCTGGTAGGGCTCCACGAGCGTGGTGAGTGTCTTCTGGTACTTCAGCACCTGCGCCAGGGCGGCCGGGCTCAGGTCCTTGGAGACCCGGGCGAGGGCCGCCGCTGTGCCTGTGGCCGCCTTGGCCAGTGTGGCCGTGTAGGGCTCGATGGTGGTGAGGAGGGCGGCGTGGGCCTGGGCGAAGTCGATGGACGCCTTGTGCTCCACCACGAAGTTCTGCATCGGCTGGCCGTCGACCACGTGGGTGGCCAGCGCCTGGTTGTCCACCACCGGGTTGACGCTGGTGATGACCATCGGGAGGAACATGAAGGAGACCCCGACCACCAGGCGGAGGATCCACCCCCACAGGGCGAGGCCGGTGGCCACCAGGGCGGGGTTCCGGGCCTCGACCGTCTCGGTGTAGCTGGCCATCCACGGGGCGTAGGCCAGGGACAGGAACACCGCCAGCACGGACGCGGTCAACGACAGCGTGGCCGTGGAGGTGTGCGGGTGGGTGGCGTCCCCGAGGAAGACGATCAGCGTGGCGATGGCGCCGAGGGCGCCCACGAACATGAACGGCTTGCGCACCCTGACCCGGTCGGACAGGAGGCCCACCACGATGAGGGCCACGATGTCCGTGGCCCAGAACCAGGTGTTGATCCCGTTCACCTGGGAGGTGGTCAGCGGCGTGCCGTTGGCGTTCACGAAGGTGACGGTGAAGTAGATCGTGAAGAAGCCGGCGGCGGCGTAGTAGATGAGCAGGAAGACGGCGATGCCCACGGAGGACCCCACCAGGTCCCACTTGGCGATCTGGCGCCAGGGGTGCTCCACGGCCGACTCCACCTGCTCCTCGGACAGGCCGCGGGCGCGCGCCTCGATCAGCGCCTGGTCCCGGGCCGAGACCATGAGCTGGTCCCGGATGCGCGGGGACAGGTCCTTCATGAAGAAGAGGCAGATGGCGAAGGTCACCAGGCCGGTGATGCCCGAGATGAAGAACTGGCTCTGCCAGTCCACAAAGTGGCTCAGGGTGCGGTTGGCCACGATGCTGGCGATCAGCGAGCCGGCCACCGGGCCCACCGTCCAGAAGCCCATCGCCGAGGCGCGCCCGAGCTGGGGGCTGAAGTCGCGCACCATGGCCGGCGTGGCCACCAGGATCGCCCCCTCCACCAGGCCGATCACCGAGATCACCACGGCAAAGGCCCACTCGCTCCCGGCGTTCGTCACGCCGAAGGTCACGAGCAGCCCCACCACGAGGAGGCCGTAGATGATGACGTTGGCCCGGCCCAGCGCGTCCGTCTTGCTGGCCGGGAGCGAGGCGAACGCGCCCAGCAGGTTGGAGACGATCACCACCCACACGAAGAACGTGAACGACATGTGGTAGGAGCGCAGGATGTTCGGGGTGACGCCGAACTGCGTGTAGTAGGCGTAGTAGAGGACGATGGTGGCCAGCACGGCCACGGCCAGGTACCCGGTCCGCCCGGCGGGGCCCGGGTACTCGTCGACCTCGTGGACCAGAAGGAGCCGGTGCATCGGCCCCCCCGCCTGCCTGGTGGTCCGTCCTCCGCCCGCTCCCCCGCCCGCCGAGGTGGGAACGCGCGCCGCGGTCATCGTCTGGCCCTGTCGCTCTCGTGAATCGTCACGCAGTGGTCGATATGGCCGACGCTAGTGCACATTTCTCCCCGGAGCGCGGTTCCAACCGGCGCTGCGGCGCGCCGCCGGACCGGCCGCCAGGAGCCGCTCGGGCACCTGCACCGGCCGTGAGCGCAGCAGCTCGGCCAACCCCTTGGCCTGGGGATCCAGGCGCAGGTTGGAGGCCACGCCCCAGCCGAGGAGGCCGTGGACCACGAAGTTGACCGCCCGCAGGTTGGCCAGGACGTGCCGCTCCACGGGGAGGTCCCCGACCTCCGGCAGGAGCCCGCGGAACGCCGCCACGTCGAGCGCCGCCGCCAGCCAGGCGAAGGTGGCCGGGTCCTCCGCCCAGAGGCCGACGTTGGCGTCCCCGCCCTTGTCGCCGGAGCGGGCGCCCACCAGGACGCCGAGGGGCACCGTGCGCTGCTCGTCGCCGGGGTCGGCCGGCGTGCCGGCC
>JBOGGH010000346.1:0-3681 GCA_050743905.1 Acidimicrobiales bacterium | reverse complement strand
TCGCGCAGACTCCTCTGCGCGACGGGCGGCAGCAAAGATGGCCCGGCAGTGGGAGAAGGCCGGGCAGCAGTCCATGTTCGACAAGAGAGAGAGGGGGTAGGCGATGACGTTGTTCGTGTCACAGGTCACGAGAGAGCACCTCATGATCGAGGCCGTCGAGTCTGCGGTGAGCGTGCAGATCACCGAGAGCCTCGGTGCCGCACGGCACTTCTGGGGCGAGCTCGGTCACCTACTGAGCGACATGGAACGTGACCGCGCAGCCGGCGAGGATCCGACCATCTGATGGCCGGCGTGCTGGTCTGCGACATCTGCACACAGAACCCCGCGGCGCTGGTGATCAGCCGCACCGACAACGGGGACACGGTCACGGTGTGCGGGCACTGCGCACCGGCGACCCTGGGCGAGTTCGCACAGGCCTTCGCCGCGGCCGTCCAGGCTGCCAGCGACACCGACGCGGTTCTCGTCGACATGGCGGCCGCCGGCGGTGAGGAAGTCGGCGTCACAGCCCCTGCACCGAGCACGAAAAGCAACGGTCAGGGTCGCCGCAAGAGGGCGACCGCTGCGGCCAAGGCAACGTCGGAGGCCCCGGCCGCCCCTGACCGAAGCTGAGATCGTCGCGTTCGCGCGGGGACGCGACGTGCGCAACGGGCACAGCACCGGCGGTGCGGCCACTCCCATCGCCGGTGCCGTTGCGCCCCTGGCGCTCACCGACGCAGAGCGCGCCGCGCTCGAGCGGCTCGGCGACAAGCAGTTCTTCTACTGGGTGAACCGTGGACGCTACGACGCTCCACACGGCTGGGAGGGAGGCCACTGAGTGCCAGGGCTCACACTCACCCAGGGGATGCGCAACCTCATGGCGCACTGGGGGTCGATCAACGCGGCCGCCGCCACACGGCTCGGCGTCGCCGGAGCCTGGGCCGCTCTGCGCACAGCGCTCGGTGTTAGAGAGGGCACATCGGTCCGAGGCGTCGGCACGATCCAGGACATGAACGCGCTCTACGGGCTTGCCGCCGCCAACCGCCAGGCGATGGAGAACCTGATGGGCGCAGCTCCGGGCGCAGCCATCACCGCGGAGATGATCGGGCTGACACCGAGCTCTCGCACACTGGCCGCGATGGCGGCCTTCCCGTCGACCGACTTTCGGATCGCGTGGTCGGGGATCGACACAGTCGGCGAGGCCCAATCCGGCTGGGTGACCGTGAACGTGCCGGGTCCGCTCACAGGGTTCACGGTCACATCGCTCATGACACTGCTCACGACAACAGCGTCCCAGCTCCTCACAGCGACATCGCCGCCCAACACGGCGTCGACATACACCTTCGGCACAATCATGGCCCTGGCGGTGTGAGGTGGCGCGTGGACGCCGCGTCCCGGTCCACTACCTGCGCCCCAACGAGACCAACTGGAGCCCGTCCGCCGTCGCCTTCTTCGACACCGAGACCCTGCCCGAGAAGCGCGGCACAGACGAGCTGCACGTGCTGCGCCTGTGGTGCGCGCAGAGCTTGCGGCGCGACAAGCCCGGTGGCGGCCAGCGCACCGACACCCGCGAGCACGGCCGCACCGGGTGGTCGCTCGCCGACTGGATAGAGCGCCAGGCGCGCTCGGACCGCGCGCTGTGGATCTGGGCGCACAACCTCGCCTACGACCTCACGACCACGCGCCTATTGACACACCTCTCCGACAAGGAGTGGTCCCTCGGCGAGTTCGGCGTCACAGACCGCAACCCGTGGTTCCGCCTTCAGAAGGGCTCCAAGCACGTCACCCTCGTCGACAGCTGGTCGTGGCTCCCCGACGCCTTGGAGCACCTCGGCGAGCTCGCCGGCGTGAAGAAGCCGGCACTGCCCACATGGGCCGACGAGGACGTCGCCTGGCTCACCCGCTGCTTCGGCGACGTCGACACCCTGGCCGCCTCGGTGCTGAGCCTCTTGGACTGGTGGGACAAAGAACAGCTGGGCCGCTTCACCATCACCGGTGCGTCGACCGGGTGGAACGCCATGCGCCACAAGCTCCGTGCCCGCGAGCTCCTGATCGACCCGACAGAGTCCGCTAGGACCTTCGAGCGCCAGGCCATCCGCGGAGGCAGGCGGGAGGTCACCCGTGTCGGCGAGCTCGCCGGCGGCCCCTTCGCCCAGCTCGACATGGTGCGCGCCCACTGCACCATCGCAGAGCACCGGCTCTTGCCACGCCGCCGGCTCGGTGCCTTCGAGCGCCTGGCCCTCACAGACCCCCTGTGGGACCGCCAGGGCCGTGGGGCGATCGCGTGGGCACGTGTGGCCCCGACCGAGCCCCGCTACCCCCTGAAGCTGCACAAGGCGACCTGGTGGCCGGTCGGCGAGTTCTGGACGGTTCTCGCATGGCCCGAGCTGCAGATGGCCCGGCGCATGGGCGACCTCCGAGAGGTCGGTCCGGGTATCCGCTACGGGCTCGGCAACGGCATGAACGGCTGGGCGCAGTGGTGCAACCGGGTCGCCGCGGGCGAGACACCCACAGCGCCGGCGGTGGCTAGCCTGGCCGCCAAGTCCTGGGGCCGAAGCGTCATCGGAAAGACCGCCAGCCATACCTCCGAGCTCGTGAAACGCGGCCCGGCCCTCCACGTCGGGTGGTTCACCGAGCCGGCCGTCGACGCCGCCACCGGGAGGCGGGCGACGCTCCTGACAACGATGGGCGAGCGCTGGTGGGTGCAGCACGAGCAGAACGCCGACGAGTGCTTCCCGGCGGTGCTCGCCTGGGTCGAGTCCGAGCTCCGGGTCGCCATGGCGACGACGATCGACGTCCTCGGCGACGGTGTGGTGGTGTCCTGCGACACCGACGGGCTCGTGGTCGACCTGGCCGTCGCAGCCCACATGAAGGGCCTCGGCGGCGCAGCACGGCTCGAGCGGGCCTCTCCGTGGCTCGTGGCCGGCCGGCTGTGCGACTGGGTCGCCCCGCTGGTCGCTCCCCTCGAGCTGCGGACCAAGCACGTCTACGCGGCGATGGCCGTGACAGGCCCACTCCAGCAGCTTCGTGACGGCAAGCGCATGTTTTCGGGCGTGCCGAACAGTGCCCACGAGGTGAAGCCGAGGACCATGGTCGCACACACCTGGCCCAAGCTCCGCTGGCAGATGGCCCACGGGGACGAACGGGGTTACGTGCGCCCGCAAATAACCTACCGATTGGCCGGGAGATACGTCCGGCGCTGGGTCCTCCCCGACGGCACCATATGGCCAATCGAGGCCCGCGTCACCGGACCCCAGACCTCCGAGCTCGTCGGGTGGGCAGAGACCGCCGGCAGACCCGACTGTGAGCTCGAGAGCGAGCTGCAGCACCCGACGGTGGCGGCGTTGTGATCAAAGAGCGCTGTGACATCTGCGGTGCACGTGCACCCGCGATGTTCGAGGTGACCGTCCACGGACAGACGTCTGCAGAGCCACAAAGGCTATGCACCACGTGCACTATCGACGTCAAGCAGACCGGACTGAGGCTCACCGTGCGCAGGCTCACGCACTGCCGCTACCCGGACGCTCACGCGCAGTACCTGCATCGCACGCGCTGACGCTCCAATAACCCCGCAGTTCTTCCTGCACACCCTGATATAGAAAGCTACCGCGTTAACCCTCGCGCCCCCCGCCACGCCCACGGGCCTCCCCGCACGCCCAATGCACGAACCCCCCCGCCCCCCAATCCACAACCACCGGACGACTC
>JBOGGH010000345.1:0-3690 GCA_050743905.1 Acidimicrobiales bacterium | reverse complement strand
ACCGCGACCCACACCCGTTCGCCGAGGCGACCAAGCACCTCGCACCCGAAACGACGGTGCGGATCGTCGACCCCGGAGAGACCGTCGTCCTGTGACGTCCGGTCGAGCTCGGCCGAGGCGTTCCGAGCCCTTCGACGCTCACGTTGCGGACGAGTTCGTCGCCTACGACGCGGACACAACGCCGGCGACAGTGGCCGAGAGTTCGACAGTCGCTCTCCCCGACCGCTCCCGGCTTCACCAGCGGACTACCAAGCGACTGAGTCCGGGCTCTCACCGTCCCATAACCGCGCAGCCATCGAGCAGCCGGACTCGCTCCGAACGCCGGATGTGCGCGCTACCGGGTCACCGTGGCGCCAGACGACAGTTGAAGTTCGATGAGCTCGGCTCCCTCTTCGCAAAGGACGTCAGCAAGCTGTCTGGAGTGCGTGGTGATGATCACCTGCGTGTCCCGCTCGCGGGCCGCCGCGACGAGTCGTGCCAGTCCGACCAAGAGGTCAGCGTGAAGGCTGGATTCAGGTTCGTTTAATACCAGGACGTCTGGCGGTCGTACCGCAAGCAACGCCGCTGCAAGGAAAAGGAACCGGAGCTGTCCATCGGATAACTCCGAAGAGCGCATCGGACGGAACAGGGTCCCGGCGGCATTGAGCTGGATCTCGAGTCTGCCGGTCGTCGATTCCTCAACGATTTCAAGTTTCGCTCCTCCAAGGGCGACGGCGAGACAGTGATCGAGAGCGGCCCGGTCACCTTCCGCTTGGATCGTCTTCAGTGCCGCTGCGAGGTTCGGCCCCTCGTCGTCGACCGCGAACGTCCGCGTCCCAGGGGTCGGCTGCCGTGCCGGGGCGGCATCATCGGTTCGCAGCTGGTGATGAAAGCGCATCCGCCCGAGCGCCTCGCGTGCCAGGACGAGCTCAGGGAAACTCACGGGATCAATCAACTGCGACAACACCGGCTCAGACTCACGAAAGGCCGCAGGGAAGGTGACGCGATGACCCTCGTCGTCGCGAAGAAAAGCCGTGGTTCCGAAGCGGTCCAGCATCTCTGCCGGCGGACCATCGGGAAGGTGCCTCAACAGCCGTTCCGTGGTGATGACAGGGTCGAGCGGGAAGGTCAGGTAGCCGCCCGAAGCGCCGCGAGCCATCGTGGCCAGGCAGATATCGTAGGTGAGGTGGTCGAGCTGGACCGACAGCTGCACCTTCGGCTCCCCTTTGCGCCGTCCCGCCCACAAGATGGAGAGCATGCCGCCTTCCAAGGCGATGCGCCTGGCCAGCTCCCCAGTACCACAGCTGTGTGCCAGCTGGAGGGCGCGATAGAGATTCGACTTCCCGGATCCGTTCGGTCCAGCGATGACGGTCAGCGGGGCCAGATCAAGGGCCACGTCCTGGAGCGATCGGTAGCCAGCGACTTCCAGCCGCGAGACAGCCACGTCCAGCAAAGTACCAACGCGTACCGCTGCCGGTGCCCCCTACCGTTCATCTGCTTCAGAACCGCTAGACGCCATAGTGCCGGCTCGGGGGCGCCCTTTGACCGGGCGTTCGGCGCACGAGCTGTGTTCACGCAGGTACTTATGTGAGGGAAAGCAGCGCGACGTCGTAGAGGTTGAACCTGCCGTCGACCGTGATGAGGGTGAGGTCCTCGGCTGTCGCCTGGGCGATCAACATGCGGTCGAACGGGTCCGTGTGGTGGGGTGGCAAGCGTCCGGCGGCGAGTGCATGTGGCGCGGTCATCGGGAGGGTGTCGAAGTCGTTCTCGTTGAGAGCGGCGAGGAGGTCGTCAGGCGCGTCGAGGCGCCTGAGAGCCTGCTTGATTGCAATCTCCCACGCCGATGCGGCCGAGACGAGCACCTCATTCTCCGGACTGGCGATCACCGTGCGAGCCGCATTGGGTAAGGATGCGTCGTCGGCCAACCACCAGAGCAGGATGTGGGTGTCGATGAGCACGTTCACTGCGAGTCACCCTTGAACGCTGCGGCCACGTCCTCGGGTAACTCGTCGAAATCGGCGCCTATGCGGACCTTCCCAGCCCAAGAGCCGGGACGTCGAGGTGACCGAGGGCGAGGAGGGACGATCCGTGCGACAACGTGTCCGGAGCGGGCGATCTCGATTTCGTCGACGTCACCTGCCTCCACCGCTGCGACCAGCCGGGACAGGTTCGACTTCGCGTCGTGCATGTTCACCTTCATGGCATGAGTCTAGCTAGGTTAGCTAATCGCTGCAAGAGCCCGGGGCCTTCTGTGGTCGCACTTGACGGAATCCTTCGTAGCGTTCCTCAAGCCGGTCGGGGTCGGGCTACGCCCTCGGGCCCGTAGTTCTGTAATCAAACCGCAGGAATCAGGGGCCCGGGGCCCTCTACTGTGAATACCTACGGGTGGGTCACCGGTGCGGCACCGCGCCCACATCTCATCGCGAAGAGCCGCGAAAGTGCCGACCTTTGGTCGTTGAAGTTCGTGTAGCCGATGTCGGCCCCGGGCGACCGGGGGCCCCCGAAGGGTGGCGAGGCAATGCCGTCCGTGCAACGAGCGGGCGGCGGACACTGTTCACGGATTTCGCCACCCAACAGTGCACCCAACAATTCCGTCGTTGCCATGTCGCGCACCGTCGCAGCCCGTACCGGCTGTCACTGGTATCGCCACCGCTGACCAGCGAATATGCGACAACGTGCGTCGGTGCGCTTCAGTCGACGACGGTCCTGACCCTGCTACGGATCAGGAGGTTGGGGATTCGGGTTCCTCCGAGCGCGCTGGCTGGCTGGCTGGCTGACGCGCGAACTCCCTAGTCAACGGCGAGATCGTCACCCAGACCAGAAGGTGACCACGTCGTTCTGGGGCACTTCAGACGGGGACGTGGAGCAGGCTGGCGAGTCCCTTGTGGCATTCCTACGTCTTGACACATGTCGATAACGGAATATAATGGACCGTGGCCAGAGCTTCCACGACGTCGGATGTCTTCAATGCAGTTGCCGACGTGCATCGGCGCGTAATCTTGGACGCCCTGATCACAGGCGAGAAGGCGGTGGGCGCGATCGTGAACGACCTCTCGATGTCCCAGCCTCAGGTCTCAAAACACCTCCGGGTGCTCAGTGAGGTGGGGCTCGTCAGGTGCCGGGCGGAGGGGCGTCGTCGGCTCTACCGCCTGGAACCCGCGCACCTCCGGCCGTTGCAGGAGTGGTTGACCAAGTACGAGAGAGTTTTGAATGACCGACTGGATCGGTTGGATGACTACCTCAAAGAGCTACAACGACAGGGAGGGCAACAATGACTCGTACACGGCATGGATCGGCAGTCGTCGAATACCCGAACGATCTCGAGATTGTCGTTACTCGAGAGTTCGACGCTCCGATCGAACTCGTCTTCGATGTACTGACGAAGCCGGAGCATGTCCGCAAACACGTCGCTCCATTTGGGGAGGAGGTGACGGCCTGCTCGATCGACCTACGGGTCGGGGGGAACTACCACTCCGTCTTCGTGACCGATGACGGAAGGGAGTGCTCGTTTCGCGGAACCTTCTTGGAGGTCGAGCCGCCGACCCGGACCGTCCAGACATGGCTGTTCGACGGGTGGCCAGATGTGGAGGCCGTGGAGTCCGTCGATCTGCACGAGACTGACGGAGTGACCAAGCTGACCTGGAAGCTGGCGTTCCGCGACAAGGCCGGCCGTGACCACTGGACGAAGACCGATGGCCTCGAAGCGAACTT
>JBOGGH010000344.1:0-3699 GCA_050743905.1 Acidimicrobiales bacterium | reverse complement strand
GCCGCTGCCAGATCGCGGTGACAGCGTCGGCGAATCGCTGGGCCATTGCATCTCGCTCGGGGCCCGCAGGTGCAAGCGGGATGGTTGGGTGGGGCGAAACCTTGAACTGATAGATCCACACCGCTAACGCATCCGCCCGGGTGACGGTGAACGGTCGCTCCTCGAGCACCACCACGCCCATGGATTGCAGCATCGGCAGCAGCTGGCTCAATGACGCGGTTCGCCCACCCAAATACCAAGTCAGCTGGGCGATTCCGTCCGGCTCGTTGTGTCCGGAGAACACCAGCTTGACCGAGTCGTCGGTGAGCTGCTCGATGACGGCGATGTCGTCGATCGCGTCGGCAGGGGTGACGGCCTGTTTGTAGGCCTCCGGGAAAGCCGCCGCGTAGTGTTCGGCCACGGTCTGGGTGACAACGGAACCGTCCGCCGCCGCTCCGATCAATCGATCGGCCCATGTGCGCGCCGCTTCGGTCAACAGCGCCTGGATTCGGGTCCTGTTGGCTTCGGAGGTGTCGACGCCGCCCGAGCCTGGGGCACTACCGTCGGAGCCCAGTCGGACCATGAAATGCAATAGTGCCCAGGGTAATTCGCTGACACGAGCGGTGAATTCGAGGCTGGTGCCAGCGAACTCGCGGACCAGGATGTCCTCGATCTGCAACCGGACGGCCGTGGTGTAGCGGTCGCGGGGCAGGTATACCAAACACGATACGAAGTACCCAAGTTGGTCAGCGCGCAGGAACAACAGTGTGCCGCGCCGTGATCCGAGGTCCACCACGGCCTTCGCCATCGCCAGCAGTTGCTCCGCGCTCAACGCGAAGAGCTCCGGACGCGGGACGGTCTGAATGGCGTCGAGCAGCAGTTGCCCTGGGTGGCTCGGGTCAGACTCGGACAATTTGAGCGCCTCGCGGACCCGGCGCGAGATCATCGGGATCTGCAGGACGTCCGCGTTCATGGCAGCCACCGTGAACAGACCGATGAGCCGGTGCTCGAGCACGCTGTCCGCGCTGTTCTCGCGAACGGCGACGACATACGGGTAGGCACCGTAGCGCAGGTAGCTGGCAACGGTGGCCTGGGCCAGGCCCAGCAGTCTGTCGTCGGCCGTCAGCCGCGGGCGGGAACCCTTGCGCCGGCGCAGCACGCCCAGGCTGCTTGCCAGCTCGCCCGACACACGTCCGTCACTCACCGGGCACCGTTGGTAGCCGAACAGTATGAAATGCCCGTCGGCAAGCCAGCGCAACAGTGCTGCGACATCCCGTCTGTCCTGGCCTGGATAGTGGCCTTCGCGATCGGATTCGACGTCATTGGCCAGGTCGTTGAGGGTGGCGGTCATGGCTGATGAGTCCGCGGCAACTCGGCCGACGTCGGCGAGGACGGCGGGCAGTAGATGTTCGACCTCACTGAGGACCTTGCTGTCGACGGACGGCGAGAGTTGGACATCGATCCAGGCCTCGTCGACGTGTTCCGGGCTGCCGTCGGTTTTCGGCGCGACGCTCAGCAAGTCTCCCGCAGGGCTGCGGCACACCGCGAACACCGGGGTCATGATGGCCGCGTAGGCGACCCCGAGCCGGTGGAGCAAGACCGTGACCGAATCCATCAGTAGGCTGCCGTGCTCGGTCACCACTTGCACCGCGGGCCCGAATCCGGCCGGATCGTCGACCCGGTAGACGGCGACCCGGCTTTCACCGGCCTGCCGATGCTGGCCAAGTCTGTAGTGCGCGCTCAGCAGCGCGGGCCCGACCAGTTCGTGGGCGTCATGCTTGTCGATCGGCGGGGCCGATGGTGCCCCGGTTTCGGCGGCGTTGTGCGCGCCCCGGTAGGTGTCGATGTAAGCCTTCGGGATCCAGTCGGGAATGTCCTCGGCTCGGGTGAACGTCGTCCAGGCGACTTCCGTCTCGAGGCTGGCATTAGCGGGGTCCACCGTCATGCCGACTGCTCCTGACTCAGCACGCATACCAGCGCTGGTACCGCTGACATTAGTCGCGGGTGAGCCTGCGGTGAGTCACCCTGTGCGGACGCGCCGCCTCGACACCGAGCCGCTCAATCTTGTTTTCCTCGTACGCACCGAAATTGCCCTCGAACCAAAACCACTTGGCCTCGTTGTCCTCGTCGCCCTCCCACGCCAGAATGTGCGTGCACGTCCGATCCAGGAACCAGCGATCGTGGGAGATCACCACGGCGCAGCCGGGGAACTTCTCCAGTGCGTTCTCCAACGAGCTCAGCGTCTCGACGTCGAGGTCGTTGGTCGGCTCGTCCAGCAGGATCAGGTTGCCGCCCTGCTTGAGTGTCAGTGCGAGGTTCAGCCGGTTGCGCTCACCGCCGGACAGCACGCCGGCCGGCTTTTGCTGGTCGGGTCCCTTGAACCCGAACGCCGAAACGTAGGCCCGCGATGGGATCTCGTTCTGTCCGACCTGGATGTGGTCCAGCCCGTCGGAGACGACTTCCCACACCGTCTTCTTCGGGTCGATACCGGCCCGGGCCTGGTCTACGTAGCTGAGCTTGACCGTCTCGCCGACCTTGACGGTGCCGCTGTCGGGCTGCTCGAGCCCGATGATGGTCTTGAACAACGTGGTCTTGCCGACCCCGTTGGGTCCGATGACGCCGACGATGCCGTTGCGGGGCAGCGTGAAGGACAGATCCTTGATCAGCGTGCGTCCCTCGAACCCCTTGTCGAGGTGTTCGACCTCGACCACCACGTTGCCCAGCCGCGGGCCGGGGGGGACCTGGATCTCCTCGAAATCGAGCTTGCGGGTCTTCTCGGCCTCCGCCGCCATTTCCTCGTAGCGCTGCAGCCGGGCCTTGCCCTTGGCTTGCCGGGCCTTGGCGCCCGAACGCACCCAGGCCAACTCGTCGGCCAGTCGTTTCTGCAGCTTGGCGTCCTTGCGGCCCTGTACGGCCAGCCGCTCGGCCTTCTTTTCCAGGTAGGTCGAGTAATTGCCCTCGTAGGGGTATGCGCGGCCGCGGTCGAGTTCCAGGATCCACTCGGCGACGTTGTCGAGGAAGTAGCGGTCGTGGGTGACCGCCAGAATCGCTCCCTGGTAGGCCGCCAGGTGCTGTTCGAGCCACTGCACGCTCTCGGCGTCGAGGTGGTTGGTGGGCTCGTCGAGCAGCAACAGGTCGGGTTTGGACAGCAGCAGCTTGCACAACGCCACCCGGCGCCGCTCGCCGCCGGAAAGGTGGGTCACCGGCTCGTCGGGCGGCGGGCAGCGCAGGGCATCCATCGCCTGCTCGAGCTGCGAGTCGATGTCCCAGGCACCGGCGTGGTCGAGGTCCTCCTGCAGCCGGCCCATTTCTTCCATCAGCTCGTCGGAGTAATCGGTGGCCATCAGTTCGGCGACCTCGTTGAAGCGGTCGAGCTTGACCTTGAGGTCGCCCAGACCCTTCTCCACATTGCCGCGGACGGTTTTGTCCTCATCCAGCGGCGGCTCCTGCTGCAGAATGCCGACGGTGGCGCCGGTGGCCAGGAAGGCGTCGCCGTTGTTGGGCTTATCCAGGCCGGCCATGATCCGCAAGACGCTCGACTTGCCGGCCCCGTTGGGGCCGACCACGCCGATCTTGGCTCCCGGCAAGAAGCTCAGTGTGACGTCGTCAAGGATGACTTTGTCGCCGTGCGCCTTGCGGACCTTCCTCATCGTGTAGATGAACTCAGCCATGCCGCGGTGTTGCCTTTCTGGTCTTGCGAGGTTGTCCGCGACCCATCCT
>JBOGGH010000343.1:0-3706 GCA_050743905.1 Acidimicrobiales bacterium | reverse complement strand
GTGTGGGATGACGACGCCCCTCCCGAGCCGACCTACGCACAGATCCCGGTCCTGCTGCGGCGCGGTGGCACTCGCCTCTATATGAGAACGCGCTGGGGCGGTACACGCTATGGCTGGATCGCGACAGAGCCGAGGCTGAGCCGTGCCCGACGTCGTCGGGCGTGTCGCCTCACCAGTGGCTAATCTGATGGTGGTTTACCGGCCCCGGCTTCCCGCTTAGGGATGACCGGGGCTTTTTTGGCGGAGGAGAGGACGGACCGGCCCCCGTTGACGAGCAACGATGAGCCCCTTCATAAACGTTGCGATTCGGGACGCTTAGCCGCTGACCGAGCGCTCAATCTCGGATCGTCGACGCCGATCGACGTCGGCCTGGACGAAGCGCGGCGGCGGTCGGGGACCACCCCAGGGAGTGATCGAGATCGAACTCCCAGTTCAGAAGCGGTGTCGGAGGGCCGATCCGTACTCGACGCCCACGCTGGTGTTGCGGACGGAGCTGGCGCTTGCAGGGTGAGCAACCGGCGAGCAGCCTCAGGGCCGCCGGTGAGGCGCCCGACTCGCCGAGAGCGAGCGTCGACGACGATCCCGCGGACCAGGACGCTCAAAAGTCCAGCAGGAACCTGAGTGCCCGCGTGATGGCGAAGAGTGCTTCGTCGTTCGCAGCACCAAGACGAGCGATGAGCCTCTGCTCTGACACCGACTTCACGTCCTCGCACTTCGCATAGCTGACCTCGTCGATCCCGCACTCCTTCGGATCGAGCTCGATGTGAGAGGGGAGCTCGCGCCGTCTCGTCGTACAGGGAACGACGATCACCACGCCAGCCCGGCTGTCGTTCAGCGGATCGGCGGACACCACGACCGCGGGCCGTTGTCCTGCCTGCTCGCGACCCACGGGCTCGCCGAAGTCCACGAGCCAGATGTCGCCTCGACGGGCCGTCACGCCGAATGGTCAGACAGCGAGCTGCTCTCCTGTGCCCGCTCGGTCTCGATCTCACCCCACGCATCCGAATCGTGACGGAGCTCCGCGTAGCGGGCTGCGAAACGATCGAAGAAGACCCGGCGCTCGAGGGCATCCGCCGCCTCATCGAGCAGCTCCGTCATCGGTCTTCCCGTCGCCTTGGCCAGCTTCGCGAAGCGGCTCCGCGTCTCCTCGCTGACCCGAATCGTGGTACTCATCTCCAGCAGTCTACTGTCAGGTAGACTGTGTCGTCTACTCCATCCCGGTAGAGATTCGCCTACGACCACCACGGACCCATGACCGCCTACTTCACCGCGGACCAGCACTTCGGTCACGAGAAGATCATCGAGTACTGCGGCCGACCGTTCCACAGCGTCGGCGAGATGAACGCCGTGCTCGTCGCTAACTGGAACGCCGTCGTCAACCCGCACGATACCGTCCACGTCCTCGGCGACGTCGCAATGGGTCGGCGAGAGGAATCGATGCCGCTCATCGGCCAACTGGCCGGACACAAGATCCTCTACCCGGGGAACCACGACCGCTGCTGGTACGGACACGGGCAACGAGCCCTCCGCCTGGAGCAGGAGTACCTCGACGCCGGGTTCGACGAGATTCGCCAGGGACCACATGCGATGACCGTCAGCAACCGGGAGGTCCTTGTCTGCCACCTCCCCTACCGAGGCGACAGCGTCGATGCCGAGCGTTACGGCAAGTTCAGGCCGATGGACGAGGGAAGGTGGCTGCTCCACGCGCACGTGCATGAGAAGTGGCGCCAGCAAGGACGCATGGTCAACGTCGGCGTGGACGTGTGGGGGTTCGCGCCGGTGGCCGAGGAAGTGATCGCCGGGCTGATGGACGGGACGCCTCTTGCGAGCGCCTGACCGGCCGTACCTCGTGGCGGCGTCACCGCCGCGCACCCCGCTTTCGACGACCCAGCGACGACCCTGAGCGAGGGGCGGCTGGCGTCGGCGTCGCCGAGGACCACGCCGGTGAGCGACGCGCAGCGCTCCCGAAGCAGCTTCTGGTGCCGGCCCGGCCGATCTGCCGACCGGAACACCTCGACGGCCAGGTCACGTCGCTTGGAGCGCAGCGCGGAGGTGGCCAGCGCCTCCAGCTCCCGCCAGTGGTCGCTCCCGAGACGTGGCGCCACCTCGACGTAGCGGGTGAAGCGCCGGCCCGCCACTGCCAGCCATGCCAGCTGCTCGAGCGCCTGGTCGGCGGGGTAGTCGAGGTGGAAAGAGCGACACTCGGCCTCGAGCGCCAGGAGCACGCCCTCGACGGGCCCCGTCTGCCCACCCGGGACATGGCTCCACGGCAGGGTCTCCTCTTTGAACTCGAGGGCGTAGTCCTCGAAGACGACCAGGTCGCAGAGGTCTGCCCAGTAGTCCTCGGGGGCCATGTCGGCCGCCTGCCAGTCGATGCCGAGGTAGGTGTGCCATGCCTCACGCCGCATGTCGCCGACGTTGCCGAACGAGTCGTCTGCCCGGTCGGCGAGCTCCAGGCCGGCCGTGTGGAACGCACGGTAGAGGGCAAGGCGCTCTCCAACCGACAGTCCCGCCTTGTCGAGGGACTCGAGGCGTTCCTCGACCCGGCGCACGGCAGAGAAGCTCCGGCGCTCTGAGATGTGCTCCTTCACCTCGACATTGCGTCGGAAGGAGCGGTAGAAGCGCTCCGGGTGGACCGGGAAGGCATCCCAGTGCCCCGTGCGCGACCGACGCTCCAGGCGGACCCGCGGCGTCTCGATCATCGCCGGGGTCTTGGCTCGGCCTTCGAGGTAGCGCTCGGCCAGCTTCTTCCGAGCCTTGGCGAGGAGACCCCGCTCCAAAAGGACCTCGGGCGAGGCCAGGTCGCCGGGGACCAGACCGGCATCATCGACCCGGGCCCGCAGATCGGCGAGATGGCTCAGCTTCGACTCGGTGCCCTCGCGGGTACTGGAACGGTCCTGCGGCTCACCGGCTAGTCGCTCCTCCAGCTGGTCGAGGCTGGCGCCGTGATCGGCGACGGCCACGGCGCAGAACCACAGGTCCCACTGGCTCCAGCTCCTGCCCGCGATCTCCCCCCATGGTTCGGGACCGAAAACCGGCGGGCGACGCGGCAGCGACGGGGTCGTGCTCACGGGCGCCGCCAGCGGCTCTCGGGACCCCAGTCGGGTCGCAGCAGCGGCAGGTCGGTGCACTTGGGATCCTTCGGTCGCGGCGACTCGCCGTCGTCGCCGTCCCAGCGGCGCTGGTACTGGTCGGGGATGTCACCCCATCCCCAGTACGGCAAGGGCCGGTCAGGAAGGATCCCCAGGGTCTCGACGGGGTCGATCCGCTCCGGCCCGACGGTGCACAGATGGGCCCAGTCGTCGCCGAGGTCGAACACGTACACGAACTGCTCGCCCGGGTGTAGGCGCGAAAGCTTGACGCGCCGGAAGTCCTCGGTCGTCCGAGCCCTCGGGCTGGCCGGCAGCAGCCAGCTCGCCCACCGGGTCGGGGTCAACGACTTCTTCTGCGAGCTACTCGGTGCGGCAAGAGGGCGGCCGGTTGCCGACCTGCGGGTCTGGTGGTCGGAGCGGCGCTGCCGAGCGACCTGGGGCGAGGTCGTGCGTCCTGACGGCTACGGCGTCTGGCAGGACGCCGGGACGGAGGTCGCTTTCTTCTTGGAGTACGACCGGGGCACCGAGACCCACTCGCGCCTCGTCGCCAAGCTCGAGGGCTACGCGACCCTCGCCACTGCTGCCCGGGACCCGTTCTGGGTGCTGTTCTGGTT
>JBOGGH010000342.1:0-3707 GCA_050743905.1 Acidimicrobiales bacterium | reverse complement strand
CTGCCACCCTGGACCCGCCCGTTCTCGATGCCGCCGCGGCGCTTCGTCGCCGGGAGGCACTTCAGGCCGAGGTGGCGACGCTCGAAGCTGACCGGTCGGATCCTCGCGAGATGCAGACGTTGCCTCGCTCGGTTGTTCCCATCGCCCCCACCTCTCGCAATGCCCCGCCGGCCAGCTTCCGACCGGAGGCAGTGATCGAAGGCGAGACCACGAGAGTGTTGGTCGAGCAGGTAGGCGCCGTCGACGGCAACCGTCCCGGGGACGACCTCGGACCGCCAAGCGCGGAGGAGGTGACGCTCAGCTAAAGGCGAAGACCCCGCCGTCGCTCGCGGCCTCCCAGTAGCCGTTGCCACCGGGAGTGGCGGCGATGCCCACGACGGGTGTGTTCAGGGCCTTGCCGCCCATGGAGCCGAAGTAGCCGGCGTCGCCGAAGGCGAAGATGCCGCCGTCGGACGCCACCTCCCAGTAGCCCTTGCCGTCGGGGGTCGCGGCGATGCCCACCACGGGGCTGTTGAGCGGCTGGCCGCCCATCGACCCGTAGAACTGGGCGTCGCCGAAGGCGAAGATGCCGCCGTCGGAGGCCACCTCCCAGAACCCCTGCCCGTCGGGGGTGGCCGCGACGCCCACCACGGGGCTGTTGAGGGGCTGGCCGCCCATGGAGCCGTAGAACTGGGCGTCGCCGAAGGCGAAGAGCCCGCCGTCGGAGGCCACCTCCCAGTACCCCTTGCCGTCCGGGGTGGCGGCGATGCCCACGACCGGGCTGTTGAGGGGCTGGCCGCCCATGGAGCCGTAGAACGACGCGTCGCCGAAGGCAAAGAGCCCGCCGTCGGAGGCCACCTCCCAGTAGCCGTTGCCGTCCGGGGTGGCGGCGATGCCCACGATGGGTGTGTTCAGGGCCTTGCCGCCCATGGAGCCGTAGAACTGGGCGTCGCCGAAGGCGAAGACCCCGCCGTCGCTGGCGACCTCCCAGTAGCCGTTGCCGTCGGGGGTGGCGGCGATGCCCACGATGGGTGTGTTCAGGGCCTTGCCGCCCATGGAGCCGTAGTAGCCGGCGCTACCCGACGTGCTCTTGCACGACGCGGGGCCCTGCCATGTTGTCCCTTTGAACGCTTTGACCATCACTGTGAGCGCGGGCAGTGCCTTCAGCGTGTCCACCAGGTAGGTCTGGCCGTCCGTCGTGGTCGCGGCGGTCGGGACCTCGCCTGTGGGCATCGTGCAGACCCCGAAGGTCGAGTTGTTGGCCGGGCTCGACGGCGGGCTCCACGTCGGCGGCGTGAAGGGCTGGAACGGGGAGGTCGGGTTGTTCTCCGGGTTGGACGGGCTCCAGCCGCCCGTGGCCCAGGGCTCGTCCTCGAACTCGAACTGTGCCGAGCCCAAGAGCACGCCACCTGCGCCCGGAGGGGCGGCCGTCCACATGCCCTGGTTCCACGTCGCCTGCTCCTGGGGCCCTGTGCAGCCCGGGTCGCCCGGATCGAGGTTCCCACAGGCGGCCACCTTGCCGGTGCCGAGCTCGGAGAACCACAAGGGCGTGTTCGGGATTGCCGCGGCGAACGCTGCGTAGTACGACTCGCCGCCGGGCAGCCCGCTCGAAAGGTATGTCCCGGAGTTCTGCGGGTTGGTGGCCGCGATGAAGCGGGCGGTCACGAACGGCTGGCCGAGGGCTGTCACGAGGGCGGACATCACGGCCTGGGTGGCGTTCACGCCGGGGACTGTGCCCCCGTCGAGCCCGAAGGAGACCGGCACGGCGATCGGGAGGGCGGCGGCCGCGGCCACCCCGAGCCGGCCTTCCTCGGCCACCACCTCAGTGGCGACCGCTGCGATGTCTTGCGGCGAGACCGCCCCGTCGGAGAGGTCGTACTCGTTGCTGATGGTGAGCATGACCACGTCCGGGTTGGGCGTCGACTGGGAAGCCCCGGTCGTCGGGTTGGAGTAGGCCTCGTCGACGATGTGGTCGACGTCGGTCTTCCAGTTCGGGTCCTCCGGGCTGGAACCACTGGCGCCGGCCGTGAAGTAGTTGTTGATGGGCACGGCCACACTGATCCCGTCCGCGTGCGCCTGGGCCAGGAACGACAGGTGGTTGCGGGCCGGGTTCCAGTCGTAGAGGTGGAGCAGGTTCACCCCGTCTGTCTCCATGGTACCGAGGTCGTTGCGGCCGGAGGGGCCCCAGAGGTCGGCGAAGTCGGAGTTGTAGAAGTCCGTGTCGTAGTACACGCATGCGGGGCCCTGGGGACCACACGGCTCGTAGTTGGACGGCGCCGGCTGGTAAGCCATGCCATGGATCGGCACGAGGTTGGCGCCCGGGTAGCTCGACGGCACCGGCGCGGTCGGAGGGGGCGTCACGTGGGGGCTTGCGATCGCCTTCGGGGCCGCCGCAACGGGAGCCGCGGCAGCGGGAGAGGGGCTGCTCTGGGTACCGGCTGCTGCCGGCACCGTGATGACGAGGCTCGCGGCCAGGGCAATGCCGACGAGCAGGAGCGGGCGACGGGGGTTCATGTGGCGGATGGTACTGCGCGTCCGTCGTGAAGCGGTGGTTCGCCAATGTTCTCATCGAGTGCTGAGAACTGGCTTTCCGTACATCCCGCTCTTGAGGCGGACAAGCTACGCGCCGGAGTCGGCGAGGCGACGGGACTCGGACCCGCGACCTTCACGCTGGCAAGGCTCAGCAGGGCGTCTTGCAGCTTCGTCCTTGCTGGCTGCTCCGTTGGACCTCGACTGGGCGAGGCAGGTGGCCACCGGCGCTCCCTGATGATGAGGCGGTGTTGCCAACCAGTCGACATCGGCGACTGCTCCAAACACCCCACGGGTCTCGACAGGGGCAGCTCTCGCGCCTGGTTGACGGGTTCAGCCAGTCGGCTCGCGAGGGTGTCCGCTTCCCCCATCCAGAGGTGTTCGGGATCCTCGACCCCCGCCCGCACTTGGACGAGGCCGCCAGGGTCGCCGCTCGCTACGGCGGCACCGGTGGCGGTGGTCGCTGCGCCGATGTCGGGGGTCGGTCATGAGCGGCGAGGTCCCCCTGCCGCACGTGCACCGGTGGTCGGAGTAGAGTGTGGGGACCAGGCGGACGTGGCTCAGTTGGTAGAGCATCACCTTGCCAAGGTGAGGGTCGCGGGTTCGAATCCCGTCGTCCGCTCCAGAGAAGCACCAGGTCAAGCACCGCCCGGGCCGGTCAGCCGGCGGCGCCACGGGCCTGGAGCGCCGCCGAGACCAGCTCCCCCACGGCCTCCTCGAACAGGCCGGCCAGCTCCCGCACGTCGGGCACCAGGCGCCGGCAGCCCAGCACGCCCACGTGGAGCGTGCCCTGGTAGGTCATGCAGGTCACGTTCAACCCCACGCCGGCGGCCACCGGCCCCACCGGGTAGACGGCGCCCACCCGGCTCCCGGCGCACCACAGGGCCCGGTCGGGACCGGGGACGTTGGAGACCACCACGTTGCAGACGGGCCGCAGCCGCCCGGCCAGCACCGGGGACGAGACGGCGCGGGCCAGGCGCGCCAGCAGCGCCGGCGGTGCCGCCTCGGCCACGTCGGCCAGGAGGCGGCCGCCGGCCAGCCGCTCCTGGGTGCGTGCCACCCGGCCGGCCGCGGCCACCGCGTGCAGTCGCGCCACCGGGTGGTCGACGTCGGTGGCGAGCGACACCAGCATCCCCGAGAGCCGGTTGCCCACCTCCACCGGGCGCCCGGGCGCCCGGCCCCGCGTGGCCACCGGCACC
>JBOGGH010000341.1:0-3708 GCA_050743905.1 Acidimicrobiales bacterium | reverse complement strand
GGCCCGGCACCAGCGCGGCCACCGCCCCGCCGCACAGGTCCCCCAGCAGCCCGAGGGCGTCGGCGTAGTCCCCCACCGGGTCCTCCCCGTCGGGGTCGAGGAGGGGGATCTCCACGTCGGAGAGCATGTCCCCGGCCACCACCACGCCGGCCTCCCGGACCAGGAGCGCGGCGTGCCCGGGCGCGTGCCCGCGGTGCTCCACCACCTCCACCGCCGGGCCCGCCCACGCCAGCAGCAGGGTCCCGCTCCGGCGCTCCAGCGGGTGGAGCCGCCCGACGAGCGCCGGGTCCACCCCGGGCGCGTGCTCCGCCACCTCCTCCAGGAGCCGGGGCCGGAGCGCCCGCGCGGTGCGGGCGCAGGCGGCGGTGGCCTCCCGGCGCGCCGGCCCGAGGCGCTCGTGCCACAGCACGTGGTCCCAGTGGGGGTGCGTGGCGAACCCGAGCGCCACCGTGACCCCCAGGCGGTCGAGGTCGTGGGCGAGGTGGGTGAGGTCGTCCACGGTGACCCCGGGGTCCACGACCAGCGCGTCGCGGTCGGCCACCACCACGGTGGTGTTGGTCCGGCAGAAGGCGCTCTGGCGGACGTAGACGCCTGCGGCCACCTCGGTGAGCACGCGACGAACGTAGCGGTCCGGTGGCGCGCCGGCCCGGGAGCCGCGGCTACACGCGCCTGAGCGAGAGCGCCAGGCCGGGGAAGGCGAAGGACGCCAGGAAGAGCGGCAGGAACCGCTTGCCGGTGCACCGGAAGGCCACGCGCTCGCCCTCGGCGGCGTCGAAGGTCACGGTCCGGCTGGACTTCCGGCCCTCCCGGACCTGGAGGGTATGGCGTCCGGGCTCGAGCGGCGTCTCGAACGTGCCGTTCATCTCCACCGACCCGGCGCGCCCGCCGTCGAGGACGACGTCGTACGCGCCGCGGCGGACCTCCGCCCCGATCGCCTTGTGCGTCAGCTCCAGCGTCGCCGCCACTGTCGACATCCTCCCTCGATCTCGTTCCCGTCGGGATCGAGCACGTGCACGCTCCTGGAGCAACCCCCCTCCGCCTCGTAGAGGACCTGGCTCCCCGACACCTCGAGCGCACTGCGTGCCAGGTCGAGCTCCTCCGTTGAGCTGCCGACCCTGAACGCCACGTGAGCGAGCCCAGCGGCATCCCCCGTGACACGTCCTCCGGTGGGCGACGAGGGGTCAGCCGATGGCGGCCTGTACGCGGTCGCTGTCTTCGACGCTCATCGGTGGGCCGATCGGCTTGAGGTCGTGGGACGTGGCGATCCGAGCCAGTTCGTCCATGGACGGGAACTGCGGCCGGGTTGGGACGACACGCGCCGTGGCCGGACTGCCGAGCTCCCGGACGAGATCGCGAAAGCTGGCGTTGTCGTGCACCAGGAGGATCCGCGCCTCGCGTTCACCGATCACCCGGAACGCATGGGGGACGCCGCGGGGCATGGAGACCCAGTCCCCGGCTCCCACGACCAGTTCGTCGCCGCCGCAGCGCACCACCATCCGGCCCTCGAGGATGTACCACGTATCGTCGAGGTCGTCGTGGACGTGCAGCGGCGGTGCCGCGCCCGCCGGCAGGGTCATCTCGAGGACAACGGTCTCCATGCCCGGTGCGCAACGATGCTCGACGACCAGGGTGTCGAGGAACCACCACGCCAGCGCCTCTTCGTCCTGCGGGGAGTCGACTACTGCTGCCGTCACTTGGCCACCTCTCATCGGGACCCGACCCGGATCAGGTGGTCAGGTATCCGTACGATACAGAAATCGTATGGTAGCCTTACGAGTATGTCAAGCGATCCCTCCCATCTCGACGGCGAGCGAAGCCCGTACGTCGGCGCCACGCTCCGTGTGGTCTGGCAGTGGGTCCGTGATCAGCTCTACGCGGGAGTCGTCGCCGCAGGTTTCGACGACCTGAACGCGGCGCACGTGGGCCTCTGGAGCTACCCGGGGCTCGAGGGAGCACGCCCGAGCCAGCTTGCGGACCGGGTGGGGATCACGAAGCAGTCGGTCAACGACCTGCTCGGGCACCTGGAAAGTCACGGGTATCTTCTACGCGTCTCGGATCCGGCCGACAGACGGGCCCGAGTGATCCGGCTCACCGCCAAGGGACGGCGGCTCGAGGGGACGATCTACGCGGCGGCGGGAGCGGCCCAGGTCGGTATCGCGCAGATCCTCGGGCCGCGGCGCTTCGCACAGTTGCACCGCTCGCTCGAGCTCCTGGCCGAGCAACTGGCCGCCCCGGAGCCGGTCACAACGTGACGGTAACTCTGTGACCAGGGATGTTCCGGATGGAAACGACGATGTCGTATTCGAACCCGGCTGAACTGCGGGAACGGATCGGCCTCCTACCTACGGATCGGTGAGGTCAGCGGGGAGCAGGACGAACCGGCCGCCGTCCAGAGGCCGCAGGGCCCGAAAGTGGCGTTCGTCGAAGGTGAGCAGCCGGCGGGTCCCGTACCGTTTGGCGACGACCACCACCCCCAGGTCGGCGAGCCCCACGTCCAGGTCGTCATATCGGCGCTCCAGTTCGGCCACGACCCCGTAGTCGTCCGGCTCCAGGTCGGCGACCGTGAACCTCCCCATCGCCAGGTCGTCCAGGAACGCCAGCCGGGCGGACCGACCGAGGCGGCGTCCGAGTAGGTAGTCGACCTCGGCGGTGACGGGAGCCGGGACCACCAACTCACCGGGCTCATGTTCGAGCAGGCTCCCTACTCGGCTCCCCACGGGGTCGCGTCGATCGGCCACGGCCACCAGAGGTGCGGCGTCGACGACGAGCGTCACTCGCCAAAGCCTTCGAAGAGCTCCTCATCCGTCAGGTCGGCGATAGAACCGCCCGGACCCTCAGCGATCCCGACGAGCGTGAAGTTCCGGTCGCCGTGTCGCTCGGGCTCGTACAGGCGGATGGCCCGCCGCAGCACCTCGGCCTGCGACGTCCCCTCCCGGTCGGCCAGCGCGGCTAGGCGAGCGAGCTCCTCGTCGTTCAGGTAGACGCTCGTCTTGTGCATCGACGTAGGGTATCACGTAGGGTATCACGTAGGGTACGGTTGTTCTCGCCTTCACGCATCGTCTCCAGCTCGGCCGGCTCGTGGAGTAGGCCGACCACAGACTGCCAGGGCCGGCCCTGATCGGGACAAGGTGCGGTCTACGATGCCCCGACACAGGCGCCCGAAGGCTGTCCCGCGGCATCACTCGGGTGGAGGTGGTGCCTCCGGATACGAACCGCCGTTCTAGTTTTGCCGGCCAGCCATTTCTTTTGGGCGAACGGAAGCCGGCTGGAGGCTCGTGCCGAGACGAGGTTGTGTCGGCGCTGGTGGGACTGTTCTCACGGGACCAGAAACAGGCGTTCACCGTGCGGGAGGTCTATGGGGAGATACTGGCCCATGGCACGTCATATGCCGAGTCGACCGTCTTCAAGACTATGCAGCGTATGAAGGACCCTTCATCACGGGGGCCGTACCCCCGCCTCCAGCGGGTTGGCAACCACGGGTTTCGCTTCCAGGAATGCGCCGGCCTGACGCAACGGACAGATAACGCTTAATCGGGGCCGGACTCGGAAACTTTGACCGCTTAACGTCCTGTCTCTACGGCCTCAGACCTACATCCGTGAGTAGTCCGGACTGCGACCTTCTCTGGGAGAAGGAGTACGCAAGAAGGGAGGTCGGCGGCCCCCGTGCCGGAGGCGACCGGCGACAGGGCGCGTGTCGTTGAGGGTCCG
>JBOGGH010000340.1:0-3711 GCA_050743905.1 Acidimicrobiales bacterium | reverse complement strand
ACACCCGCCGGCGTTGACAATAAGAACCGCTCCGGGGTCCCGCCCGTACCATCGGGGCATGGAGCTCGACGGCACGTCAGCAATCGTCACCGGCGCCGCCTCCGGCCTGGGCGCCGCCACGGCCCGCGCCCTCTCGGCCGAGGGGGTGCGGGTCACCGTGTTCGACCGCAACGAGGAGGGGGCCAAGGCGGTGGCCGGGGAGGTGGGCGGCGACTACGTCGCCGGCGACGTCACGGTCCCCGAGGACTGCCAGCGGGCCGTGGACCAGGCAGCCGAGGGCGGGCGCCTGCGGACGGCCGTGAACTGCGCCGGGACCGGCTGGGTGGGCCGGGTGATCGAGCGGGACGGCTCGCCGCACCCCCTGGAGCCGTTCGAGCTCATCCAGCGGCTGAACGTGATCGGCACCTTCAACGTCATGACCCGGGCCGCCTCGGCCATCGCCGCCACCGAGCCCGGCGAGGACGGCGAGCGCGGCGTGATCGTCAACACCGCCTCGGTGGCCGCCTTCGACGGGCAGATCGGCCAGCTCGCCTACTCGGCGTCCAAGGGCGCCGTGGTGGGGATGACGCTCCCGGCGGCCAGGGACCTGTCCGTGGTGGGGATCCGGGTGGTGGCCATCGCCCCCGGCCTGTTCGACACGCCGCTGCTGGCCATGCTGCCCGAGGAGGCGCGCGACTCCCTCGGCCGGTCGGTGCTGTTCCCCAAGCGGCTCGGCGACCCGTCCCAGTACGGCCGGCTGGTGGTGGAGATCGCCGGGAACGCCTACCTCAACGGCGAGGTCGTCCGGCTCGACGGGGGCATCCGGATGCCGCCCAAGTGACCGGGTGAGACGGCGATGAGGTACGTGGAGGCCGGCGGGGCGCGGCTCTCGGCCGTCGGGCTCGGCACCTGGCAGTTCGGCTCCGGCGAGTGGGGCTACGGCTCCGAGTACGCCACCGGGACCGCCCCGCGCATCGTGGAGCGCAGCCTGGACCTGGGCGTCACCCTCTTCGACACCGCCGAGGCGTACGCCTTCGGCCGCTCCGAGCGGATCCTCGGCCAGGCGCTGGGCGACCGGCGCTCCAGTGCGTTCGTGGCCACCAAGCTGTTCCCCGTGCTCCCGGTGGACCCTGTGGTGTCGTCCCGGGCCCGGGGGAGCATGCGCCGGCTGGGCGTGGACGCCCTCGACCTCTACCAGGTGCACTGGCACAACCCGGTCGTCCCGGTCCGGGCCACCATGAAGGCCATGGCCGGGCTCCTTGCGTCGGGGGCGGTCCGCCACGTGGGGGTGAGCAACTTCTCGCTGGCCCGGTGGCGGGAGGCCGAGGACGCCCTGGGCGCCCCGGTGCTCTCCAACCAGGTGAAGTTCAGCCTGATCGACCGCGGGCCCGAGCGCGAGCTGCTGCCGTACGCCCGCGACCACGACCGCCTGGTGATCGCCTACAGCCCGCTCGCCCAGGGGCTCCTCTCGGGCCGCTACGGCCCGGACCACCTGCCGGGCGGCCTGCGCTCGGGCACGCCGGCCTTCCTCCCGGACAACGTGCGGCAGCTCGCCCCGGTGCTGGGCGTCCTGCGCGAGGTGGCCGAGGCCCACGGCGCCACGTGCGCCCAGGTGGCGCTGGCCTGGGTGGTCCGCCGGCCCAACGTGGTGGTCATCCCCGGGGCGTCGTCCGTGGCCCAGGCCGAGGCCAACGCCGCCGCCGCCGACCTCGACCTCACGGACGAGGAGGACGCCGCGCTGACCGCCGCCTCGGACGCCTACCGCCCGGTGCGGGGCACGGCCGCCCTGCCGGCCATGGCGCGCGTCCGTGCCGGGCGGCTGGCGGGTCGGGTCCGGCGGGCGGTGGAGGGCCTCGGGAGCTGACGGCGGATCAGGCCCCGCGGGACCGGGGTGCCGGTAGGCTGGCCGGCGCGCCGGGAACCGGGTCCGTGCCCTGCGGATCCCGCGGCGGCACGGGTACGAGGTGGGGGAGGGCGGATCGGCAGAGGAGGCACGGTGACGGCGACGGGTGAGGCGCAGCACGACGTCGTCGTCATCGGCGGCGGGCCCGGGGGCTACGCCGCCGCCCTCTATGGCGCTGCCGCCGGCCTGGACGTGGCCGTGGTGGAGCGGGACAAGGTGGGGGGCACCTGCCTGCACCGTGGCTGCGTGCCGGCCAAGGAGTTCCTGGAGACGGCCGCCGTGCACCGCACCGTGGCGGGTGCCGGCGAGTTCGGGATCGCCGCCGGCGAGCCCCGCCTGGACTTCTCGGTGAGCCAGGCGCGCAAGCAGGCCGTGGTGGACCAGCTCTACCGCGGCCTGTCCGGCCTCCTGAAGCACCGCAAGGTCACGGTGCTCTCGGGCACCGGCACGCTGCTGCCGGGCCGGCGGGTCCGGGTGGTGGACGGGCCGGACGCCGGGACCGAGGTGGTGGGGCGGCACGTGGTCCTCGCCGCCGGCTCGGAGCCCAGGACCCTCCCGGGGCTGGACGTCGACGGCCGGGTGGTGGTGACGTCGGACGAGTTCCTCGACCTGGAGCACGTGCCGCCCTCGGCGGCGGTGGTGGGCGGCGGGGCGATCGGCTGCGAGTTCGCCTCGCTGCTCTCGGACCTCGGCTCGCGGGTCACGGTCCTCGAGGCCCTCGACTCGATCCTGGCCGGCTGCGACCAGGAGGTGGCCGCGGTGGTGGGACGGTCGTTCCGCAAGCGGGGGATCGAGCTGGTCTGCGGCGTCCAGGTGCAGGGCCAGCGACCGCGGGCCGACGCCTCCGGCACCGTGGTCCACCTGGCCGACGGCCGCGAGGTGGCGGTGGCCATGGTGGTGATCGCCGTGGGCCGCCGGCCGCGCACCGAGGGGCTGCTCGGCGAGGGCACGGCGGTGCGCCTGGACGAGCGGGGCTTCGTGGTGGCCAACGAGTACCAGCAGACCCACGAGCAGAACGTCTGGGCGGTGGGCGACCTGGTGGCCGGCACGCCCCAGCTCGCCCACGTGGGGTTCGCCGAGGCGATCGTGGTGATCAAGGGGATCCTGGGCGAGCGCATGGTCCCGGTGGACTACGGCCGGGTCCCGTGGGCGATCTACTGCCATCCCGAGGTGGCCTTCGCCGGGCTGACCGAGGCCCAGGCGGTGGCCGAGGGCATCCAGGTGGTGGTCAAGAAGGACCCGTACGGCGGGAACAGCCGCGCCCGGATCATCGGCGACACCGAGGGCATGGTGAAGGTCGTGGCCGAGCAGCGCCCGGACGGGTCGGCCGGCCGCATCCTCGGCGTGCACATGGTGGGACCGTGGGTGACCGAGCAGCTCGGTGCCGGGTACCTGGCCGTGAACTGGGAGGCCACCCCGGACGAGGTGGCACAGTTCATCCAGCCGCATCCGTCCCTCTCCGAGGCGTTCGGGGAGACGGTGCTGGCACTGACCGGAAGGGGACTGCACGTTGGCTGACGTCACGATGCCGCAGCTCGGGGAGACCGTCACCGAGGGGACCATCACCCGGTGGATGAAGGCCGTGGGGGACCCGGTGAGCCGGGACGAGCCCCTCTTCGAGGTCTCCACCGACAAGGTCGACTCCGAGGTCCCCTCGCCGGCAGCCGGTGTGCTGGCCGAGATCCTCGTCCCCGAGGGCGAGACGGTGGAGGTGGGCGCGCGGCTGGCGGTGATCGGCGACGCCGACGGCGCGGCGGCCGGGCCCGTTGCTGCGACCCCGGGCACGCCGGCCCCGATGGCGGCCCCGGCTCCCGCTCCGGCTCCCGCTC
>JBOGGH010000339.1:0-3717 GCA_050743905.1 Acidimicrobiales bacterium | reverse complement strand
GGCCCGGGCCACCCGCTCCTCGTCCCAGCCCAGGAGGTCGGCCAGCACCTCCTCGGTGTGCTGGCCCACCGTCGGCGCCTTCGAGGGGCGGGGCAGCTCCTCGCCCACGAACTTGATCGGGCCCGGCAGCTCGTCGGCGCCGAGCTCGCTCGCCGGGAACAGTGGGAAGCGGTCCTGGAACTGGGGGTCGTCGAGCAGGGTGCGCGGCGTGTTGACCGGCGCGATGGGCGTGTTGGCCCGCCCGCCCAGGGCCAGCCAGTCGGCGGCGGTGCGGCCGGCGAAGATCGCCCGCAGCTCCCCCTGGAGCTCCCGGTTGCCCCGGGCGTGGTCGGCGTAGGTGGAGCCCGGCCACCGCTCGTAGAGGTCGAGGCGTCCCACGGCCTCGCAGAAGTTCCGCCAGAACGCCTGCTCCGAGGCCATAAAGAGCACGTGCCGGTCGTCCGCCGTCCGGTAGGCCTGGTACCGCACGCCCTCGCGCATGCCGGCGGTGCCCGGGGCCCGGCGCTCGTAGCCGTCGGCCTTGTTGCCCGTCACCTCGGCCTCCGGCCGCTCGTAGGCGCGCCACGTCTCGCTGCGGTACCAGTCCATGGCCGCCGCCGCGTCCGACTGCGCGAGCTCCAGGTACGAGCCCTCGCCCGTGGCGCGCGCACGCACCACCGCGGCCAGGATCCCCAGCGCGCCGTAGAGCGGCGCGGCGTTGATCCCGATCGAGACGTGCTCGGGCAGGTAGGCGAACCCGTCCTCGTCCTCGGCCACGTTCACGATGCCGGCCCAGGTGTCGTAGGCGATGCCGTGGCTCGGGTAGTCCTTGTAGGGCCCGGTCAGGCCGTACCCCGAGACGGTGCAGAAGACGATGCGCGGGTTGAGGGCCCGGAGGTCCTCGAAGCCCAGGCCGCGCCGGGCGAGCCCGCCGGGGCGCATGGCCTCCACCACCACGTCGGCACCGGCCGCCAGCTCGCGGAAGGCGGCCACGCCGGCCTCGGCCCGCAGGTCGAGCACCAGGCTCCGCTTGCCCCGGTTGACGTGGAGGTGCATCAGCGAGACGCCCTCCACGATCGGCCAGGTCATCTCCCGGATGTAGTCGCCCTGGGGGGGCTCCACCTTGACCACCTCGGCTCCCAGGTCCACCAGCGGCATGGTGACGGCCGCCGGGCCCAGGGCCGACGCCTCGATGACGCGGAGGCCGTGGAGCGGGGGGGTGGGGGGCATGGGACCTCCTGGTGGCGATCGCCGGTCGGGGGACCGGGGGATCGTACCTGACGGTCCGTCAGGTCAGGCTGCCCATGGAGAAGTCGGCCTGCCCGTGGGCCTCCGCCTCCCAGGGGCCGTCGGGCACCGGGCCCACCTCGATGCCGTCGGGCACCGGGACCGTGCGCACCACGTCGCCCTCGGTCAGCACCACCGGCAGGCGGGACAGCCAGCTCTCGCTGCCGGCCGGGTCGTCCGGCGAGCGGCCGTCCGGCGAGCCGCCGTCCGGCTCCGCCTCGGGGTCGTGGCGGGGGACGTAGACGCCCACGGAGGTGGGCACCGCCCCGGCCAGCCCGTCGTCGCCCACCCAGGGCACGGGCACGTCGCAGCGGAGCACCAGGCCGCCGGCCGGCGCCGAGAGGCGCTCGAGGACGCCGATCCACACCTCGGGCACCCCCACCACCACGCCGCGACGGCCGTCCGCCTCCTGGTGCCACTCGCCCACCACCCCGCGGGTGCCGGTCACCACGTAGTGGGGCTCGCCGCCGAAGTCGAGGGAGAGCGCCGGGACCGACCACGGGAGCACGAGCAGCCGCACCACCTCCCGCCGGACCGCCACCCGGACGGGACGGCCGGCGGCCAGCAGCGGCCGCAGGCCCATCACGAGGTACTCCTCGGCGGCCGACGGCACGGCGCAGTCGTCCGGCTCCTCCTCGGCCTAGTAGATCTGCCACGGGTCGCTCTCGGTGGCGGTGAAGACGCGAGCGCCGGTGGCGGCCACCTGCTCCATCAGCCCGTGGAGCCCCTCGGCCTTCTGCTGGAGGATGACGCGGGGGAGCCGGCGGTGGCCCACGGCCACCACCTCCCGGCCGGCGGCGTCCGTGGTGAGGGCGAAGCGACCCGACTTGAGCACGGCCGTCTCCAGGAGGGTGGTGGGCGTGTAGCCGATCATGCTCGCGGCCCCCTCCTCCTCCGTTGCCGTCGTGCCCGGGCGCTGCCGCGCCCGCGTTCGCCGGCGCCTCCCCCGAAGCGCTACCCGGCCACTATCCCAGGTTCGCGGCGGTTCGGCCAGGGCCCCCGCCGGGAACGCCCGCTACCGGCGCTCCTGCGCGGGCATGTGCTGCACGGCCGGCAACGGGTACGCCGGCTGGTCGTCACGGATCTGCAACAGGTCCGTCTGCTGGCAGCCCAACCCGGCGACCGCTGTGAGCGTGCCGCTGCCGGTGGGCGGCAGGTGCGGGGTGCTGCGGTCGGACCGGTCCATGTGCAGCGAGGCGGTGAGGTTCCCCACGGTCCGCCGCCGCCAGGCGGAGATGTTGGGGGCCCGCACCCCGAAGCGCTCCTCCAGGAACCGGAGCTGGGAGGTGTGGTCGAAGGTCTCGGAGCACACGTGGCCGCCGCGGCTGAACGGCGAGAGCACCAGCATCGGCACCCGGAAGCCGAGCCCCACCGGCCCGGCGAGGCCCTGGGCGGTGCTGGGCAGCGGTGTCACCGTCACGTACTCGCCCTTGGTCCCGGGCGGCGGCACCGGCGGGGGGACGTGGTCGAAGAAGCCGTCGTTCTCGTCGTACATGTGGAACAGCACGGTCTTCGACCAGACGCGCGGGTTGGCCACCAGGGCCCGGAGGACCTGGTCGGTCAGCCACTCGCCCAGGGCCGGTGGTGACGGCGGGTGCTCGTCGTAGCCGAGCGGGGGGATGATCCAGCTCACCTGGGGGAGGGTGCCCTGCCGGACGTCGCGGACGAAGTCGTCCGGGTAGACGGGGTTGAAGGCTTTCCGGTAGAGGGCGGACGACGGGTCGGCGTACTGGGAGAAGTAGGGGAGGATGGCGTCCGAGATGCCCAGGACCTCGGGGTTCGAGGCCTGGTACGCCGTCCCCGGCGGGTTGTAGACCTTCCAGGACACGCCCGCGTCCTCCAGCACCTCGGGCATGGTGGACCAGCTCAGGCTGAAGCGGGCTGTGGGGGACGGGTCGGTGATGAGGACCGGGCCGCCGTGCGCGCCGTCCGGCCCCACGGTCCCCGAGAGCGCCATCAGCCGGTTGGGATGGGTGGGGCCCATGACCGAGCAGTGGTACCCGTCGCAGACGGTGAAGGCGTCGGCCAAGGCGTAGTAGTAGGGCAGGTCGGCCCGCGTGTAGTAGCCCATCGTGAGCACGCCGTACTCCGGCCCGTCGACCGAGGGCTCGGTGTGCACCCGGACGAAGGCGTCCATGCTGCCGCCGGCCCGGCACTGGTGCTGGGGGAGCCAACTGTGGCTGAGGTCGTGCGTGCACGCGGCGATGTCGGTGGAGGTGTCCAGCCGGTAGGGGAGCAGCCGCCCGTGGGGCGCCCGGGTGGTGTTGGCCGGGTACGGCTGCGAGAACGCGCCGAGGTGCCCGCGTGGGTGGTCGTCGAACCCGCGGGCCCCTGGGTAGGTCCCGTAGTAGTGGTCGAACGACCGGTTCTCCTGCATGAGGAAGACCACGTGCTCGACGGCGCCGAGGTCGCCGCCGGCGGGACGCGTCGCCGCGGCCGCCACCACGGTGG
>JBOGGH010000338.1:0-3719 GCA_050743905.1 Acidimicrobiales bacterium | reverse complement strand
GTGCCTGCGCTGCGCCCGGTGCGCCCGGTGCACCGACGCCCGCGGGCTCGACGCCCGCGGGTTCTGCTGCGTCGAGCGGCGCCTCGGCGTCCAGGGGCTCGGGGCGGCCCTTGGGGAGGAGGAGCGTGGCCGCCAGGCCGGCCGCGGTGACCACCACCACCACCCAGAACGTGAAGCCGAAGGCGTCCGAGACCTGGTGGGCCGCCGGGCCCGGCAACGAGGTGGAGGACACCGAGCTGAGAATCCCCGGGGAGCCGGGGAGGCGGCTGCTCACCTGCCGTTCCAGCACCACGGCGACGAGCGCCGTGCCGAACGAGCCGCCCACCCGCATCAGGATGTTGAGGGTGGTGGTGGCGCGGGGCACCACCGCGTGCGTCAGCCTGGCGTAGGCCGCCGCCATCAGGGGCATCATCGTCCAGCCCATGCCGAAGCCCCTGACCACGAGCGAGAGCGACAGCCACCAGTACGACGTCGTTGGCCCGAGCTGGGTATAGGCCAGCGTGCCCAGCAGGAACACCGCCATCCCGATCGGCACGATGGTCCCCGCGCCCACCCGGTCCGTCAGCCGGCCGCCGATGGGCATGGTCAGCATGGCGCCGATCCCCTGCGGCGCCAGCAGGAGGCCCGCCGTGAGGGCACTGTCGCCCCGGACCACCTGGTAGTAGAGGGGCATCAGGATCATCCCGGCGTAGAGGGCGGCGCCGAAGACGAAGATGGCCACGTTCGAGACGGCGAAGCCGCGGTCGCGGAAGAGGCGCATGTCGAGCAGCGGCCGGTCGGCTCGCAGGGCGTGCAGCACGAAGGCCACGATCAGGGCCGCGCCCGCCGCCATGCAGGCGAGGACGGTGGCGCTCCCGAACCCGCTGCCGCCGTCGGCCTCCGACAGGCCGTAGACGAGCAGGGCGAGGCCGGGCGAGAGCAGCGCCACCCCGAGGAAGTCGAACCGGCCGGCGTCCTGTCGCCCGCCGGCGGGCAGGAACCGCATCGACAGCACCAGCGCCACGATCCCGATGGGCACGTTGACGTAGAAGATCCAGCGCCAGGTGACGTTGTCCACGATGAGCCCGCCGAGCACCGGGCCGAGGATCGGCGCCAGCAGCGTGGGGATGCCGAGCAGGGACATCACGCGGCCGATCCGCTGGGGCCCCGCCGCCCGGGCCAGGATGGTCTGGCCGACCGGCATGATCATCCCCCCGCCGATCCCCTGCAGGACCCGGAAGGCGATCAGGCTCTCGGACGACCAGGCCAGCCCGCAGAGCGCGGATCCGAGGGTGAAGAGGCCGAGGGAGATCATCCACATCCTCCGGGCCCCGAACCGCTCGACGGTCCAGCCGGACATCGGGATGACGATGGCCAGCGCCAGCAGGTACCCGGTCGTGACCCACTGCATCGTGGAGATCGACGTGTGGAACGTGCGGGCCAGCGTCTCGATGGCGACGTTGACGATCGTGGTGTCGAGGATCGACATGATGGCGCCGAGGATGACCACCACGGACAGCCGCACGAGGACCGGGTCGTGCAGGATCTCGTGCCGGCCCCGGGCGACGGGCGGGGTCACAGGCGGGGCACCGGTGTCGCTCATCGCGGTCAGCCTAACCAGTTACTTGATAAAAGTCAACAGTACGCTAAGCTCAACACTGTGACGAGGTCCACGATCGGTGCCATGATCAAGGCCATGACGGGGGAGCACGAGCGATGACCGGCGCCACCACGCCGGCCGGCGGCGGTGACGGCGGCGTCACCGAGCCCGCCAGTGCCGAGGCCTGGCGGCTCGTCTACGCCCTGGTGCTGGAGGGCGAGGCCCACAGCCGCCTCCACGAGACCTGTCGCCAGGTGGGCATGCCGCCGAACCTCGTCAAGACCCTGCTCGTCCTGGACCGGGAGCAGCCGGTGGCCATGCGGGACCTGGCCGACCGCTTCAACGTGGACGCCTCGTACTGCACCACCCTGGTCGACAACCTCGAGGAGCACGGCGTCGCCCGGCGCCGGGCCCACCCCTCCGACCGGCGGGTCAAGACGGTGGTGCTCACCGACAAGGGCCGGCGGGTCCTGGCGCAGGCCCGGGCCACCATGGGCGCGCCCCCACCGGCGTTCTCGAGCCTGGGCCCCACGGACCAGCGGCGGCTCCGGGACCTGCTGGCCAAGGTGGCGGACGCCGACGCGGTGCTGGGACCGCGGCGCCGGGCACCGGAGCCCCCGCCGGGGAGCTGACGCACCGTCAGATCTCGTCCCGGCCCCGGCTACGATCACCGCCGTGCGAGGGATCCTGGGCGCCGCCGGCTACGTGCCCTACCGCCGCCTGGCCCGGGACCAGGTGGCCGCGTTCCTGGGCTCGGGCGGGGGCCGCGGCAGGCGCGCCGTCGCCTCCCACGACGAGGACACCACCACCATGGGCGTGGCCGCCGCCCGGCTCGCCCTGCGGGGGGCGGGTGGCGCGGCCCCGGACGCCCTCTGGTTCGCCACCGCCAGCCCGGCGTACCTGGACAAGACCAACGCCACCGCCGTCCACCAGGCCCTCCGGCTGCCGGCCGACGTGCCCGCCTTCGACTTCGGCGGGGCCCTGCGCTCGGGCATGGGCGCCCTCGTCGCCGCCCTCGGGGCCACCGGCACCCAGCTCGTGGTGACGGCCGACCAGCGCGACGGCCTCCCCACGAGCGGGGACGAGTCCGCCGGGGGGGACGGCGCGGCGGCGTTCGTAGTGGGCGAAGGCGGTGGCAGTGGCAGCAGTGGTGGCAGTGGGGACGGGAACGGCGGGAGCGGCGCGGGCGCCCCGCTGCTGGCCGAGCACCTGGGCGGCGCCTCGGCCACGGACGAGATGATGGACCGCTGGCGCGCCCCCGGTGACCGCCGGTCCAAGGTCTGGGAGGAGCGGTTCGGCGAGACGCGCTACGTGGCGCTGGGCCTGGACGCCTGGGACCGCGCCCTGGCCGCCACCGGCGCCACCGCCGGGGACGTGGCGGTGGTGGCGGTGACCGGCATGCACGCCCGGGCGGTGCGGGCCCTCGGCGGCCGGCTCGGCCTCGGCGAGGGGGTGGTGGCGGACGACCTGTCCGCCACCGTGGGGCAGGCGGGTGCCGCCCACCCGCTGCTCGTGCTGGCCTCGATGCTCGAGCGGGAGGCCGCCGGCCAGCGGGACGGCGCGCTCCCCGCCGGGAGGCTGGTGGCGCTGGTGCACCTGGCCGACGGCGCCGACGTGGTGGTGCTACGCACCACCGGGGCGCTCGCCTCGTGGCACCCCCCGAGGCCGGTGGCCGACCAGGTGGCGGGCGGTGCCGACCTGCCCTACGGCAAGTACCTGGCGTGGCGGGGCATGCTGGCCCTCGAGCCGCCCCGCCGGCCCGAGCCCCCGCGGGTGTCCTCGCCGGCGGCGTGGCGCAGCGAGGACTGGAAGTACGGCTTCGTGGGCTCCCGCGACCGGTCGAGCGGCGCGGTCCACCTGCCGCCGTCGCGGGTCTCGATGAAGGGCGGCGCGGTGGACGACATGGACCCGTTCCCGATGGCCGACGCGCAGGGCACGGTGGTGACCTTCACCGTGGACCGCATGGCCTACTCCCCCAGCCCCCCCGTGGTCTTCGCCGTGGTGGACTTCGACGGCGGCGGCCGGTTCCCGGTGGAGCTCACGGACGTGGACGCCGACACTCTCGCCATCGGGGATCGGGTGGAGATGACCTTCCGGCGCCTCTACACCGCTGACGGCATCCACGACTACTTCTGGAAGG
>JBOGGH010000337.1:0-3759 GCA_050743905.1 Acidimicrobiales bacterium | reverse complement strand
GTCGAGCCCCGGGTCGCCGGAGAGCGAGGTGTCGAGGTGGCCGTAGAGGACGAGGTCGGCGGGGCCCGGCGGGCCGGCCGTGCACTCCAGGTTGGCCCGGCCGGGCGCGAACGCGTCCACCGTGCACCCGAGCCCGGGGTGGCGGTCGGCCAGCCACGCCGCCGTCCACTCGGCCAGGGGGCGCTCGCCGCCGGCCGGGCTGGGGACGGCCACCATCCCGCCGAGCAGCTCCAGCAGCTCGGCCGGGTCCACCCCCGGGGGCTCGGGGCTAACGGAGGCCCCAGTCGTCGGCCGCCGCCCGCCAGACGTCGATGTTGCGCGGGTCGGCCGACATGCGGCGCGGCACGTGCGTCTCGTGCTCCTCCGGCGTGAGGACCACGTGCCCGTCGCACAGCTCGATCAGCGGGCCGTAGCGCGGCACGTCCATGTAGAAGGCGAGCGACCGGGAGGCCGAGTGGTTCACCAGCCCCGGCTCGGTGGTCACCCCCTTGTAGCGGGCCCGGGCAAAGCCCCGCATCACGTGGTCGAAGCTCTTCATCATGAAGCAGACGTGGGCCACCTCCACCGACTCGGCCCGCCGCATGGCCAGCGAGTGGTGGTAGCGGTCCTCGCCGCGGAGGAAGGCGCTGCGGAAGGCGATGAAGTCCGAGGGCAGGAAGCCCAGGACGTCCGTGTAGAAGGCCAGCGACTCGTCGTAGTGGGGCGTGGCCAGGAACGGGTGCACCACGTCCAGCGGGCGGATCTCCACTAGCGGCGGCTCGGCGAAGACCTGGAGCTCGTGGACCAGCTCCACCGTGAACCCGTTGGGGTCCACGGTGGCGAACCCGTCGGTCACGTACTGCTTCATGCGGTCGTCCACCGGCTGGACCGGGAACCCGGCCGCCGCCACCCGGTCCCGCAGGTCGTCCAGGGTGGCCTGGTCCCCGGCGCTGAAGCCCAGGGCCAGCACCCGCATGGCGTCCAGCGACGGGTCCTCCCGCAGCTCCACGCAGTGGTGCTCCACGTCCGCCCGCAGCGTCACCAGCCCCGGCTCGTCCTCGACCACGGTCAGGCCCACGTGGTACTCGTAGAACTGCCTGGCCTCGCCGACGTCGGGCACCTCCAGCCGGATGTACTCGAAGCCGTAGGGCGCCCGCTTCCTCATCGCCGTCCCTCCTTCACGCTGTATGGCCTTCACCCTGTGGGCTCATGGTCGCCGCCGGTCAGAGGATGAAGCTCAGCCGCGTCCCGGGCCGGACGGACTCGGTCAGCAGCACCGCCCGGCGCACCCGGAAGCGCAGGTCGCCCCCGGCCAGCACCAGCTCGTGCCGGTACTGCCCCACGTAGGGGTCGAGCAGGCCGTCGCGCATCCGGTGCACCACGAAGTTGGCCGTCACCTCGAGGGTGTCCGGCCCGGTGGCCCGGTGGCGGACGTTGCCCAGCAGGCGGCTGGTGTGCGACGGCGGGTTCTCGGCGTGGGCGTTCTTGCTCTTGATCCGGATCACCCTGGCCTGCAGCAGGTCCCAGTCGTCGGCGATGAAGTACTGGGCCTCGCGGCCCGACCACTGCCGGCCGTCGAAGGTCGGCACCTCGTAGCGCGCCCCCTCCTCGAACAGTGCCAGCCAGTCGTCCCACTGCCAGGCCTCCAGGATCGCCGCCTCGTGGTAGAGGAAGTCCTCGATCTCGGAGCGGGTGAGGTCCGCCGCCGTCCGCCGCTCCTGCTGCGTGGTGCCCGTCATGGTCCGTCAGTCTCCTCCACCATCGATGCCCAGTGCCGCCAGAACGCCCGCACCCGGCCCTCGTCCACCGTCCGGATCGGCTCGCCGGCGGCGTCGGCCGCCATGCCCCGGGAGACGTCGTTCCAGTCCACGCCGTCGCGGGTGTCGCCGGCGGTGGCCACCACCGCCCGCTGGACGGCCTCCTGGGCCTCCAGGTCGTCCGGCGTGGCCAGCCCGCCGGGGCCGACGAAGCTCACGAGCGTCTTCAGGCGGAGGGCGCGGGACTCCCCTGTCTCGTCTGCCGGCGCCAGGGCGAACGCCGAGATCCGCGTCAGGTCGGGGGCCACCGGCTCCAGCAGCCGGATAGAGATGCCCTCGATGTCGAAGAGGAGGAGGTTGGGGAAGACGAAGACGGTGCGGCTGTAGTCGGCGATGAGCGCGGCCCGCTCGCCGTCCATCCGCCCGAAGAGCGCCTGGCGGTTGTCCTCGATGCGGCGGCGGTGCGCCTCGCCGAAGCGGGGCTCCCAGTCGAAGCCCACCCGGCCGCTGTGGCCGTTCTGGATCCCCACCACGTGCCCGTTGCCGAGCACCCGGCCGCGGCCGCCGGCGTCCGAGGTGGTGAACCCGGTCCGGTGCAGGTACTCGAGGAAGGTGATGTGGCTGGGGGCGAAGTGGTAGCCGTCCATGGCGTTCTCCACGCCGAGCTTCCAGTTCGCCCGCGAGGCGTAGTGCTGGGTGCCCGGCAGCACCCGCATGCCGGCGGCGCTGTGGTCGGCCACCAGGCCGAGGTAGTACGCCGCCTCGCCCAGGTAGTCGGCCAGCGGCGGCGCGCCGGCGTGGAACGAGACGAACACGAACCCGGCCTCGACCTCCAGGCGCGCCACCGGCCGGAGGCCCAGCCGGTCACGGAACTCGGGCCCGCCCGGGTAGGCCTCGGGCCCCGGCAGGGAGACCAGGCGCCCCGAGGTGTCGAAGGTCCACGCGTGGTAGAAGCAGCGGAACCGCCGGGTGTTGCCGGCCTGCTCCCGGCAGACCGCCGTGCCGCGGTGGGGGCAGGCGTTCAGGAAGGCCCGCAGCGCGCCGCCGGCGTCGCGCAGGAAGATGAGCTCGCGCCCGCCGATGGTGCGCAGCAGGAAGTCGCCCGGCTGGGACACCTCGCTCTCGTGGCCGAGGTAGAGCCAGCAGCGCCCCCACACCCGGGCGCGCTCGGCGTCGAAGGTGGCCTGGTCCCGGTAGGCGCTGCGGTGCACGCGGAAGATCCCCGCCGCCGGGTCCTCATCCAGGTACCGGCCGGCTCCCCGTGCCGGCGCGACCAGCGACTCAGCCGTGCTCACCATGACCACCCGAACCCTCGACCACGCAGCCCCCACCTGCCCTGTCCCGCGCCCACGGGCACCCCGCCGGCGCGCACGATCGTACCAGTGGGCCCTCCCCGCTGTCAATCAATGCGGAACTCCATCTTGTATATCGAGACACCGGCCGGGCACCGGCGCCGGCCGCGTTCAGTCCATGAAGGCGCCGCCGTTGACCGCCACGGCCTCGCCGGTGACGAAGGCGGCGTCCTCGCCGGCCAGGAACGCCACCACCCGGGCCACGTCCTCGGGGGTCTCGAGGCGGCGCATGGGGGTGTCGTCCAGGTAGGACCGCCGCACCTCCTCCACCGTGTCGCCCCGGAGCCCGGCCTCCCAGCCGAGCTCCCGCTCCTGCATGGGCGTGGCCACGTACCCCGGGCACACGCTGTTCACGCGGATGCCATGCTCGGCCAGCTCGAACGCCATGGCCTGGGTGAGCCCCACCACGCCGAACTTGCTGGCCACGTAGTCGGCCAGGAACGGGACCCGTCCCTGCTTGCCGGCCATGGACGCCACGTTGACGATGCAGCCCCCCCGTCCGGCGGCCACCATGGCCCGGGCCACCGCCTGGCCGGTCAGGAACACGCCCCGCAGGTTGACCGCCAGGGTGGCCTCGAGCTCCCCCGGGCTCACGTCCAGGAAGCGGCACATGCGCGAGATGCCGGCGTTGGCCACGGCCACGGCGAGGGGCCCGTGGCGCGCCACCACCT
>JBOGGH010000336.1:0-3766 GCA_050743905.1 Acidimicrobiales bacterium | reverse complement strand
GTGAAGATGGGTCACGTCTTCGGTGAAGACCATAGTGTGAGGTCTTCACGTAAGGGTGCGAGCAGGAGCAGCGCTCCTTTGTCGTGACCGGTCGCGCAGGTTATCGACGCGCCGAGCGCGTCTTGTCCACAGGGTCTGGCGGCCGCCACCGGGGGTCTGCCTCGACCATGGCCATGGTGAGGGCCTCGAGTTGCGCCACCAGGGCGCGGAGCCGCTTGGCGTTGTCCAACCACGGCTGGTAGTCCTCGAGCTGCTCCTCGGTGAGCAGGCGGGTGACCGTCTTGGCCGATATCTTCCGCGTCCAGGACCGATAGGGCCCGTGCAACTTGGGCGGGTCTGCCTTGCACGAGCAGGCTGCCTTCCCACAGGGTCCGAGGCGGGTGATGACGGTGCCCGGCAGGCACGGCCCGAGGGTGGCCAGCTCATCGGTGATGCGGTCGATCTCTCGGCGCTGGGCAGGCGTCGGCTCCACGCCGAACAGCCTTCCAGCTATCCCACCGTCGCTTACGGCCATGTGCCACAGTATATGACTGTGGGATCAACCTTGGGATCGCACCCCCGACCCTCCCCCGAGACCGTCGCCGTCATCGCGGCGTGGTCGCCGGACCGCTCCGATGCGGCGGCGACCTTCGCCCGCCAGGTCGTCACCATCGCGGCCCCGACCGGCGCGGCGAGGGCCCGGACCCTGCTGTGGACCTGTTCGCGCCTCGCCGCCTGGGGCGAGACCAAGGGGATCGCCGCCGAGCTGGCCGCCCTGCTGCATCCATCGGTCATCGAGCGCTACACCACGACCGGGATGTCCGAGCTGACGGCTGGCACCGTGCGCACGATGCGGGCGAACCTGCGTTACGTCGCCCGGCGGGCCGCACCGGCGTTGCAGCCGCCCGTGCCGAGGGAGTGTCGCCGGGACCCGGTGCGGCGGCCCTACACCGACGCCCAGGTGGCCGCCTACTTCGAGCTGGTCCGGCACCAGGCCACGCCCGGGCGGGTGGCCCGGCTCACCGGCCTGCTCGCCCTCACCCTCGGTGCCGGGTTGACCAGCGCCGACCTGCGCCTCGTCCGGGGGACCGACGTGCACCGGCGATCCGGCGGGGTCGTCGTCGAGGTGCGGGGCACCAGGGCCCGCACCGTCCCCGTGCTCGAGCGCTACCACGACGCCGTGCTGATCGCGGCCGTGAGCGCCGGCGGAGGCTTCGTCATCGGCGGCGAGGCGCCCAACCGGAAGAACGTCACCTCAAACCTGCTCCGCATCTTCGACGTCGGGCGTCTCGATCGCCTCGAGGTCGAGCGCTTGCGGGCCACCTGGCTGACCGAGCAGATCGAGCGCCTGGGTCTTCCCGCGCTCATCGTCACCGCCGGGCTCAGCTGCTCGTCTCGGCTGGTCGAGTTGGCGGGTCAGGCTCCGGTCCCCGAAGAGGCGGTCCTCGTCACCATGCTCGGTGCGGCGGTGAAGGACCGGGCGTGCGGGGCGGGGTGACCCTGGCCCGGCTCGAGCAGGTGCTCGAAGCCTCGGGTGTCCCCGCCCGGCTCGAACTGCGCATGCCGACCGGAGGCCGGCCCCGCCAACTGAGCGTCAGGGCCCTGCTGGTCGGTGTGCTGTTGGCCCTGGCCGACGACCGGCCCGCCCAGCTCACCCGGGTCCATGAGGCCCTGGTGTCGCTGTCCAACGCCGATCGGCGCCGTCTCGGGGTGACCGTGCTCCGACTCGGGCGGGTCCACACGCTCACCTATCGCCAGGTGGAGCGGACCTTCTCGGTCATGACCACGACGATGGATCCCACCCCCGTTCCCTCCTTCGCCGGCGTGGAGCCCGAGGACCACGCCGCCCACCTGGCCGCCGCCCACGCCGGAGCCCCGCCCGATGCCGACGTCACCCTGCGGGCCGTCGTCGACCTGTTGTGCGAGGCCAGCATCCCGGGCCAGTGGCGCGACGCCTCGTCGTCGTATGCGGTCGACTGGACCGACCACCCCGCCTGGAGCCGGCCAGTGGCCAAGGGGGAGGTGGCGCTGGCCGCCGACCCCGACGCCGGCTGGGGCCACTGCAAGTCCCACGCACCCGGCGACCGGGACCGCCTCTTCTTCGGCTGGTATGCGCAGGCGGCGGTCATGGTGCACGACGAGGGCGGCCCACCGGTCCCCGAGCTCGTCCGGCGGGTCGTGCTCGACGCGCCCTCGGTCGATCCGCCCACGGCCATGGCCCAGGTGCTCGTGGCCGTGGTGTCCTCGGGGGTGCGGGTCACCGAGGTGCTGGCCGACTCGGGCTACTCGCATCGACGCGCCGAGCGCTGGGCCACGCCCCTGCGGAAGGTCGGTATCCGGCTGGTCCAGGACCTCCATCCCCAGGACCGGGGCCCGAAGGGCGCCTTCGAGGGGGCGGTGTGCGCCAGCGGGTCACTGTATTGCCCATGCGCACCAAAGGCTCTGCTGTCGATGTCGCTACCCGCCCGGGACTCGTCGCCCGAGCAGATAGCCGCCCACGCCGAGCGCTGTGCCGAGCTGGACCGGTGGCGCTTCCGCCCCATCTGCACCGACGATGATGACGGCTACCACCGGGTCCAATGTCCCGCCGCCGCCAACCGGGTCCGCTGCCCGCTCAAGCCAGACTCGATGGCCCTCGGCTTCGATCGGCCCGAGGTGACCGACCCGCCGACCGAGCCACCGATGGCGTGTCGGCAGGCCACCCTCACCGTGCCTCCGACCGTCAACGCCGCGACACGCCAGAAGCACCCCTATCCGAGTGTCGCCCTCCGCCTCAGCTACAAGCGCCGGACGAGTTCCGAGCGGGCCTTCTCGACCATCAAGGACTGCTCCTCCACCGATGTCCGTCGGGGTTCGAGCCGCCTGTTCGGACGCACGAAGAACCTCCTCATGCTGACCGCCGCCGTGGTGGTGCGGAATCTGCGCGTCCTCGACAGTTTCGATGGCCGCCGGATGGAGGACACCCGGCGGGCCGCCGCCGGCCAGCCCGCCCGCACCCGCCGACGGCGGCGAACGCCGCTCACGGACCTCCCCACCCATGAGGACGTTTCCCGGGCCCCGGCCGTGATCGACTCCGGCTGATCGACCGCGGACCCGCCGACAACAACCTGACCGTGACCACGGAACCAGTGCCGTCCGCGGAACGCCACCATTCGCCTGCCGGTGGCGAGGACAACGGTTCAGCAGGGTCAGGCATCGACGACCACGCAAGTCATGAGGCGGAACGGCCCACTACGTCGGTCGCCGGAGCGCGTGACACACCCTTCGGTGAAGATGGGTCACGTCTTCGGTGAAGACCATCTGGTGGAGATGATCGGACTCGAACCGACGACCCCCTGCTTGCAAAGCAGGTGCTCTAGCCAACTGAGCTACATCCCCTGGAAGCTGCATCGACCCGCCGCCCGGCTACCGCGGGCCCGGCCTCGGAGGTCCACCGCCGTCACGACGCCTCAGCAGCCTGGAGGCCCGGTCGCCAGGGTGACGGACGCTGCGCACCGGGGTATCAGCCTACTGGTCGATGAACACCCCAGGAGGGTTCCTTCCGTGGGCCGGCCCCGACACGAGTTCCGCCCCGATCCGCCCTGGCCCGCCATGTCGTGCCAGGTGACCAGGGCGGATGGCGTCGGGTATGGTGAGCAGAGGCAAGGGCCGAGGCGGTGACAGGGATTTCGCCCGTCCCAAGGGACCGCGGACCATCGAGTGGAGGAAATGACCATGTCCGTTTCAAGCGGAACGAGTGACATCTTCATAGGGGTCGCCCAGCACGACACCTCCGCCCTGGAGGGCC
>JBOGGH010000335.1:0-3774 GCA_050743905.1 Acidimicrobiales bacterium | reverse complement strand
GGCCATCTCCAGCCGCTCGTTCATCCGGTGAAGGAACCGCTGTGCCTCCCAGCCTGGCGTCCCGAAGAGGTCCACGTACATCTGCGGCACACTGGCAATCCTGCCGTAATCGGCCAGGAACGGGTCGGGATCGAGGACGACGAGGTCCGGGCTGCCGAGCTTGTCCGGCACGCGGGCCAGCACGGCGTCAGGGTCCGGGTGGTAGCAGTAGACGATCGGGAAGTCCGCCACGTCGTTCCGGTACCGACGCCCGTAGGCAGCGGCTCCGGTCACGACGGCGTCGTCCGGGAGGTGCTCTTGAACCTCGATCGGGGTCATTCCAGTGTGGACCTTGAACGGATGATCCCGCTGCAGGCGACGCTTGGCTGCCCAGTGGAGGAGAAGCCGCATCGGGTCGCGGACGACCAGCCCCCTGCGCAGTGACTCAACTGCTCCGATCTGGCGGGGTACCACCAGGGAGCGGTGCACGGTGGAGGAGGCGTAACCGAACCGTCCGGCCAGCTCGCTGATCGAGCTGCGCCGGTTCTCGTGCTCGACGGCCTCCACCAGCAGGTGCCGCCAGAGGATCTCCTCTTTGGACAACATACGAACAGCATATTTCACTTTTTAGCGAAATATCCAGTTGGGGCAGGGAAGTCCCTGGTGAAACTCCTGCTCCTGCGGCGAAACTCGGGGCTGCGGACGCTCGGGTCCCGCTCGAAACGGAAGGCTCGGTGCACGGGCCGGACGTTACCGAGGGGGTGTCACATCGCTCTTCACCCCCCGCCGTGCAGCAGGTCGCGCACCTGGGCCACGTCCTTGTCCCCCCGGCCCGAGAGCGTGACCAGCACCGTGGAGCCCGGGGCGATCGCCCCGCCGGCCTCCCGCACCACCCAGGCCAGGGCGTGGGCCGACTCCAGCGCCGGGATGATCCCCTCCGTCTCGGCCAGCAGGCGGAAGGCGGCCACCACCTCGTCGTCGCCGGCCCGCTCGTAGTCGGCGCGGCCGGTGGCGGCCAGGTGGGCGTGCTCCGGCCCGATGCCCGGGTAGTCGAGCCCGGCCGAGATGGAGTGGGCCTCCAGGATCTGGCCGCTCTCGTCCTGGAGGAGCTGCGAGCGCATGCCGTGGAGCACGCCCGGAATGCCGGTGGTGATGGCCGCCCCGCCGGCCGCCTCCACCCCCACCAGCCGCGCCGCCGTCTCCACGAAGCCGGCGAACGTGCCGGCGGCGTTGGAGCCGCCACCCACGCAGGCCACCACCACGTCGGGATCCCCGCCGTCCAGCAGCTCACGGCACTGGCGGCGGGCCTCGTCCCCCACCACCCGCTGGAGCTCGCGCACCATGTAGGGAAAGGGGTGGGGACCCATGACCGACCCGAGGCAGTAGTGGCTGCCATCCACCGTGGCCACCCAGTCCCGCAGGGCCTCGTTCACGGCGTCCTTCAGCGTGCGGCTGCCCGAGCGCACCGGGCGCACCTCGGCGCCGAGCAGCTCCATGCGGAAGACGTTCAGCTCCTGGCGGCGGGTGTCCACCTCGCCCATGTAGACGGTGCACTCCAGCCCGAGCAGCGCGGCGGCGGTGGCGGTGGCCACGCCGTGCTGGCCGGCGCCGGTCTCGGCCACCATGCGGGCCTTCCCCATGCGCCGGGTGAGCAACGCCTGGCCCACCACGTTGTTCAGCTTGTGCGAGCCGGTGTGGGCCAGGTCCTCGCGCTTCAGCAGCAGGCGGACGCCGAGGCGCTCCGACAGCCGGCGGCACTCGGTGACCGGGGTGGGCCGGCCGCCGTAGTCCCGGAGCACGGCGTCCAGCTCGGCGTGGAACGCCGGGTCGGCCCACGCCTCGTCGAACACACGCTCCAGCTCCAGGCAGGCGGGCACCAGCGACTCGGGGACGAAGCGCCCGCCGAACTCGCCGAACCGCCCGTCCGGCCCGGGCCGGCCCATCAGGCTGGGGGGCGTGGGCATGGTCGCCCCAGCGTAGCGGCGGCGCGCTTCCCCTACGGACGGAACGCGACGCCAATCCGAGCCGCGGCGCCGTCGAGGCGCACGTCGTTGGTCCACAGCGTGGCGCCGGAGGTGAGCCTGGTAGCGGCCAGGAGCTGCGCGTCGACACAGCCGATCCCGATGCCGTACAGCTTCTGGTGCTCGATCAGCACCAGGACCTCGTCGTCGGTGGCCAACGTCGCCTGCGGGAGACTGTGGAGCATGTGAAGGACGTCGGCGCGAGTGCGGTGGCGGAGGTTGCCCAGCGCAAGCTCGCCGATCACCCAGGGATGCCCCAGGATCTGCTGGTCGTAGAGCCGCTCCGCCAAGGTCGCCTTGCCCGAGGGGAAGTGATCGATCCAGACCGAGGTATCGGCCAGGATCACCGCGGCGCGGTCCGGCGGCGGGGCACGTCGCCCAGCGCAGGTTCGCTGCCGCCCAGCCGGGCCAGGCGCCGAGCACTCTCTCGTTCGACGAGGGCGGTCAACGCCTGGCGGACCAGGGCGGTCTTCTCCTTCGTCCCGGTGAGGCGCTGGGCCTCGGCAAGCAGGCGATCATCGAGAGCAAGGGTCGTTCGCATCGCCGCGTCCAATCGAAGCATCGAATACAGCATCAGATGATGCCTGAATTCTATGGACCGAGCCCGACGCGGTCAACCCTCCATCCAGTCGTAGGGGGAGGCCGCCGGCGACGCCCCGGTGACCTCCTCCCCGTCCGCCCCCCCGCCGGGCATGCCTTCGGCGAGGGACCCAGCGGCCTGCCGGGCGCTGGCCACGAAGGCCCGCAGGAGCTGCGGGTCCTTGCGCCCGGGCGCCGCCTCCACCCCGCTGGCCACGTCCACCCCGAACGGGTGCAGGTGGGCGATCGCTTCCCCCACGTTGTCCGGACGGAGGCCGCCGGAGACGATGAGCTGGCCCGGGTCGACCACGCCCTCGCCGAGGCGCCAGTCGAACACCTCGCCCGAGCCGGGGCTGGGCCCGTCGATCAGGAGGTAGTCGGCGCCGAACTCGGCGAACCGGTGGATCGTGCGGTCGCCGGCGCTGAACGCCTTGATGGTGCAGGCCACCCGCTCGCGCACCCACACGCAGTCCTCGGCGGTCTCGTGGCCGTGGAGCTGCACGGCGCCCAGCCCCACGTGGTTGGTGATGTCCACCACCCGAGCCGGTGCCTCGTCCCGGAACACGCCCACGGTCAGCACGCCGTGGGGCAGTCGCTTCACGATGTCGGCCACGGCGGTGGCCGTCACCTGCCGCGGGGACGGGGCCAGGACGAAGCCCACGGCGTCCGCCCCGAGGCCGACGGCGAGGAGCGCGTCCGCCTCGGTCGTGACGCCGCAGATCTTGACCAGGAGCGGCCCGGCGGTCACGCCGATCCCGCCACGACCACCCGCCTGCCCACCGGCATGCCGGCCATGGCACGCACGGCCGCCGCCCGGTCGGGGACCCGCACGAGCGTCTCCCCCACCAGGACGGCCTGGTAGCCGCCGGCGGCCAGCCGCCGGGCGTCCTCCGGGCCTCCGATGCCGGACTCGGCCACCGCCGCCACGCCGTCGGGGATCAATGGCGCCAGCCGCTCGGCCCGGTCGGGGTCGACGGTGAAGGTCCGCAGGTCCCGCTGGTTCACGCCCACCAGGCGGGCTCCAGCGTGGAGCGCGTGGCCCAGCTCGGCCTCGTCGTGCACCTCCACCAGGGCGCCGAGATGCAGCCGCCCGGCGAGCGCCAGGAGCGCCTCGAGCTCGCCGTCGTCCAGGGCCGCCACGATCAGCAGCACGGCGTCCGCCCCCATCAGCCGGGCGTCGCACACGTCGTTGGCG
>JBOGGH010000334.1:0-3776 GCA_050743905.1 Acidimicrobiales bacterium | reverse complement strand
GCCCCGGACCGCGCCGCCGCCCCGGCCGGCACCGCCGGCATGGACGAGGTGCTGGCGCTGGTGCGCGAGCGAGGCGGCCGGGTGACGTCGTCCCGGCGGCTGCTGCTGGGCGCCCTCTTCGCCACGCCGGGGCACCGGACGGCCGAGGACCTGGCGGCGGAGGTCCAGGCCCGCTCCCCCGACGTCCACCTCTCCACCATCTACCGCAACCTCGAGGAGCTGGAGCGACTGGGCGTGATCGTCCACACCCACGTCGGCCACGGCGCCGCCACGTACCACCTGGCGCCGGCCACCCACGGGCACTTCGTGTGCGAGGGGTGCGGGCGGATGATCGAGGTACCGGGCACCGCCTTCGCCGAGCTGGCCAGGACCGCGGCCGACCGCTACGGCTTCACCATCCACCCGCACCACGTCGCCGTCCTGGGCCGGTGCCGCGACTGCGGGCCCGCGGCCACGCCCGCCGGGGGCTGACCCCTGCCGGGCCCGGGGCCCCCACCGCTACTGCTCGCACATGATCGCCGACAGCTCGGCCAGCAGGTCGCGCACGACCGGGCCGGTGGCGGCCACCTCCGCCCGCAGGATGGTGCCGGTGAAGGGGAACGGCGCCGCGTAGCCCTCCCCCACGGCCGGACCCCACTCGTAGCCGCAGGTGAGCCCCACGCCCACGCCGTTGAACCCCGACGGCGTGAAGCGGTCCACCCGCTCCTCCCCCACCACCCGGCCGTCCACCCGCAGCGTGGCCCGGCCGCCCAGCCCGTCACCCTCGCCCGGCGGGTCCTTCACGAAGTCCATCCGCACCTCGTGGCGGCCGGGGCCCAGCACGTCCCCGCCGTCCACCACCTGCCGCTCCTTGCCGTACAGGTTGTGCACGTAGCGGGGCCGCCCGGCCAGCACGTGGAGGGAGAACCCGCCGAGCACCGAGCCCAGCGCCAGCAGCGTGCCCTCGGGCGCCTCCCCCTCGGGCACCTCCACCTCGACGGTGAGGGCGTGGCTCCGGTTGCGGACGTTCACCGCCACCGCCTCGGGCACCTGGGCGCCGCCGGGGAAGTAGCGGTGCACGTCACGCGGGCGGCGGTGGTCCGGCTTGGGATGGGCCAGGGTCCAGAGCACCCGGTTGTCCAGCGGGAGGACCTGGTTCCGCTCGGCCTCGGCCCACCACAGGGCCACCAGCTCGGCCAGGTGGCCCGGCCGCCCGGCCGCCAGATCCTCGGTCTCGGAGAGATCCTCCGCCACGTGGTACAGCTCCCAGGCGTCGTCGTCGAACGGGGCGTTGGGGTCCAGGCCGTCGCCGTAGAGCGGGCCCACGGGGTGGAAGGCCACCGCCTTCCAGCCGCGGTGGTAGACGGCCCGCGAGCCCAGCATCTCGAAGTACTGGGTCTCGCGCACCTCGGGCGCGCCCTCGCCGCCCGGGCCCAGCAGGGGGACCAGGCTCACCCCGTCGATGCGGGACTGCGGCACGTGGTCGAGCACGGCCGGCACCTCCACCCCCGCCAGCTCCAGCACGGTGGGCAGCACGTCCACCACGTGGGCGAACTGCCGGCGGGCCCCGCCGGCGGCCGCCGGGACGCGCCGGGGCCAGTGCACGATGCACGGGTCGGCGACGCCGCCCTGGTGGACCTCGCGCTTCCAGCGCTTGAACGGCGTGTTGCCGGCCATGGTCCAGCCCCACGGGTAGTTGTTGTGCGTGCTCGGCCCGCCGATCTCCTCGATCCGGCCGTACATCTCGGCCGTGCCGGCCGGGTCGAAGTTGGAGAGCCGCACGTCGTTGATCGAGCCCTCCGGCCCGCCCTCGGCGCTGGCCCCGTTGTCCGACACCAGGACCACGAGCGTGTCGTCCAGGCTGCCCACGTCGTCCACGAAGGCCAGCAGCCGGCCGATCTCGTGGTCCGTGTGGGACAGGAACCCGGCGAAGCACTCCATGAACCGCGCCGCCACGGCGCGCTCGCGCTCGCCCAGGTCCTCCCAGGCCGGGACCCACGGCGGGCGCGGCGACAGGCGGGTCCCGGGGGGGATCACCCCGTCGGCGAGCTGCCGGGCGTGGATCTCCTCCCGCCAGGCGTCCCACCCGAGGTCGAAGCGGCCCCGGTAGCGCTCGATCCACTCGGCCGGGGCCTGGTGCGGCGAGTGGCAGGCGCCGGTGGCGAAGTAGAGGAAGTACGGGCGGTCGGGGTCGACGGCGCGGAGGTCGCCCACGAACTCGACGGCGCGGTCCACCAGGTCGGTGGTGAGGTGGTAGCCCTCCTCCACCGTCCTCGGTGGCCTGACCGAATGGTTGTCGTGATAGAGGGCCGGCACGAACTGGTGGGTCTCCCCGCCGTGGAAGCCGTACCAGCGGTCGAACCCCCGCCCCAGAGGCCAGGTGTCGCGGGGCGCCCCCATGTGGGTCTCGTCCTCCGGGGTGAGGTGCCACTTGCCCACGGCGTAGGTGGCGTAGCCGCGGGAGCGCAGGATCTCCGAGAGGTAGCCGTTCTCCCTGGGCGGGCGGCCCCAGTACCCGGGGAACCCCGCCGCCAGGTCCGCCACCCGGCCCATCCCGCTCCGGTGGTGGTTCCTCCCGGTGAGGAGGCAGGCACGCGTGGGCGAGCAGAGGGCGGTGGTGCGGAAGTTCCCCAGGCGCACCCCGCCGGCGGCGAGGCGGTCGATCGCCGGCGTGGCGATGTCCGAGCCGTAGCAGCCGAGCTGGGCGAACCCCACGTCGTCCAGGACCACCATGATGACGTCCGGGGCCCCCTCGGGTGGGGTGGGTGGTGCGGGCCACCACGGCTCGGAGTCCCGCCAGTCGCGCCCGATCCGTCCTCGGGCCACCTCGTCCTCGCCCACTGCGGCACACCTCCCCCGGCTCGATGCGGTCGGCGACAGCATGCCATCCGGCCCCGCCGATCGCGCGGCCGGCGGGGCGGGACGGCTACGTTGGTCCCCGGTTTGCCACACGCCCATGTGGGAGATGATCGGACCGATCGACCGGAGGGGCAGGCACGCATGAGCCAGACCGAGGCCGAGGACCGGCGGGGCCGGTTGGCCGCCCGCTACGCCGAGGTGCGGGCGCTCACGGAGTCCCTGGCCGCACCCCTCTCCCCCGAGGACCAGACGGTGCAGTCGATGCCGGACGTGAGCCCCACCAAGTGGCACCGGGCCCACACCTCGTGGTTCTTCGAGACGTTCCTGCTCGAGCCCGAGCTGGACGGCTACCGGCCGTACCACCCCGCGTACGAGTACCTCTTCAACTCGTACTACGAGGCCGTGGGGGCCCGGCACCCCCGCGCCGAGCGGGGGCTCGTCTCCCGGCCCGGCGCGGCCGAGGTGGCCGACTACCGCCGCCACGTGGACCGGGGGATGGCGGCGCTGCTGGACGGCTCGCCGGGCGGCGAGGTGCTGGACCTCGTGGAGCTGGGCACCCACCACGAGCAGCAGCACCAGGAGCTGCTGCTGATGGACGCCAAGCACGTCCTGTCGCGCAACCCGCTGCGGCCCGCCTACGCCCGGGCGGCGCCGGAGGCGCCGGTGGACGCGCCCAAGGCGGGCTGGACCGAGCACCAGGGCGGGCCGGTGGCCGTGGGCCACGACGGCCGCGGGTTCGCCTTCGACAACGAGTCGCCGCGCCACCTCTTCCACCTCGCCCCGTACGCCATCGCCGACCGCCCGGTCACCTGCGGCGAGTGGCTGGCCTTCGTGGAGGACGGGGGGTACGGCCGCCCGGAGCTCTGGCTGTCCGACGGCTGGGCGGCGGTGCAGCAGCTCGGCTGGGCGGCGCCGCTCTACTGGCGGCAGCCCGCGGA
>JBOGGH010000333.1:0-3777 GCA_050743905.1 Acidimicrobiales bacterium | reverse complement strand
GGACAACAGCCGTCAACGGGAGCGCCGGCCGCGCCGCGCCGGCCGAGCGTGTCCGCCCGGGGCGGACGGTCACGGTGGACCTGCCGTACGAGCCCGGCCTCGCCTGGGGCCCGGTGCGGGCCTCCGGCCGCGCCGTCGTGGCCGGGAAGGCCGGCCGCGCCGTGCTCCGTCCGGTCCCCGCCGGCACCGGCCACGCCGCCGCCGGCACGATCTCGACCACGTTCATGGCCGCCCGTCCGGGCGTGGCGACGCTGTCGGCGTCGGCCCGGTCGACGTGCGGGCGGGCCACGTTGGCGTGCACAGGGACGCGGGTGTCGTGGTCGGCGCGGATCGAGGTGCGAGGACCGTGAGGGGAGGACCGATGGACGGTACGAACGATGGTGAGCGCGAGCCCGCCCGTGGCGACGGACCCGGTGGTCACGGGTCGGGTGGTCACGGGCCGGGCGACGGCGGGGGAGGGAGGGTCACCGGCCGCCGGGCGCGGCTGGTGGCGGCGGTCGTGGTGGCCGCGGCGGTCGGGGCCGCCGCCGTGGTCCTGGTGGGCGCCGTCGGTGGGTCGGCGCCCGCCACGGCGAGCGCCCCGCCGGCCTGCGGCAGCGATGCGCCGGAGCTGACCGTCCACGGCACAGGGCTGGCCACCGGCACCCCCGACGTCCTCACGCTCACCCTCGCCGTGGACGTGTCCGGCCCCAGCGCCCAGACAGCGCTGGCCGGCGACAACGGCAGCACGGCAGCGGTGATCGGCTCGCTCGCCGGCGACGGGGTGGCCCGCCGGGACATCCAGACCACGGGGCTCTCGGTCCAGCCCAACTACGACAAGACAGGGGCGTTGACCGGCTACGGGGTGAGCAACAGCGTCGTCGCCCGGCTCCACGACCTCTCGACGGCCGGCCAGGTGGTGGACGCCGCCGCCGGCGCCGCCGGGAACGCCGTCAGGATCAACTCGCTCGCCTTCTCCATCCAGGACCCGCGCCGGCTCCAGGACCGCGCCCGCCAGGACGCCGTGCGTCAGGCGGTGAGCCACGCCGGGACCATGGCCCTCGCCGCTGGGGAGCACCTCGGCCCGGTGTGCTCCCTGACGGACAACTCCTCCCTCTCGCCGGGCACCCACTTCTCGGCCAACGCCGCCGCGGGCGCCGCGCTGGCGCCCACAAGCGTGCCGCTGCAGGTGGGGACCCAGCAGGCGAGCGCGCAGGTGACGCTGGTCTACGCGCTGGAGCGCCGGGGGGCCGCCACGACGTAGCCGGTTCGTGACTGCCCTCCCCTCTGTTCGACGCGCCCCGAAACCCGTCCGAGGAACCCGTTGTGACGCGCCTGACATGCCGTTCCATACCAGTCGTCAATGGGCTGATGGAGCGGATGGAGATACCAGCCGAGCGACGTCACAGTGCCGCGACGAGTTGCTGACCGACGAAGCGGAGCTCGTCGGCCGTCGCCGCCGCCATCTCGTCGCCTCCTGCCCGGAGCCATCCACGCGTCCGCTCAGCGCCGCTGACGAGTATCCGTTCAGCCGCAACCCGCACCAGGCCACGGAAGATCGGGGGAGCACCTCCGAGCGCGCCGCGGACCGCACCGTTGGCATCGCAGTCAACGAGAAGCCGGTAGATGTCCCAGGCGTCCCCGGCTCTCTTGTCCTGCGCGCGCGATGGGCGGCGATCCTCGATGGCGTGGAGCTTCATTGCCACCAGGGCCGCCGGCGTCGCGACCGGAGCGATGGTCCGCACGACGCTGTCGGCCTCGGCAACCAACGTGCAGGGGACCGCAGTCTGCAGCGCCCACGCGTGCGACGCCACGAAGAGCGCGTCCTTCTCGGGAATCCCCGCGAGGTCCGAATCGTCGACCGGTCCGACGTGGATCACCTCGACCTTGGTCCCCTGTACCCACACCCGGTGATCGCTCTCGGGATCGGCTTCGGTCCCATCCATCCGAAGGAGGACGTTGACAGCCCCAGGCGGGTCGCCCTCCTCGACGACGGTGTCGACGTCGCTCGTCGCCCGGTGCACCCGCCCCAGCCGGACCGTAACTGCTACACCGCCCACAACCGCGTAGCGACCGAGTCCTGCTGCGGCCAGTGCGGCCACGCCACGGACGAGGCCCGCCATGGCAGGGCCGCGGAGGACGACCGGGTCACTGCCAGACGGCATCGGGTGGGCTCCAGTCGTCGAGGATCTCTCGCCCCCGCGCCCGGTCCTGGGCGAGGTCGAGGGCCACGGCCAGTCGAGGTGCAGGGAGCCAGCCGCCGACGTCGGCCACCTCGGAGTCGAGTGGGCTCGTGACGACGGCGCGCACCGGTGCCACCCGTAGCGATGCCACACCGGTCCCCGGCTGCGCCACACCATGGCGCCGGACAGCGATCGAGACCTCGACCGGGCCACCGACGTACAGGTCGACTGGCCCGTCCCCGCCCGTGACGACTGGTGCGCCCAATGCAGCGGCCACTTCGGTACCCGTCCTTCGCCACGACCCCGACTCGGGATCGGGTCCCGAGTGGCCCGCGGGGTCCGGCACCCCGGCGAGCCAGGTGCGGGGCGACTCCCATACCTCCGCCAGCTCCCAGAACAGCTCGGGGAAGATGCCGGTCCCCTCCGCATGGACCAGCCCGGCGCCTCGCAGTCGGCCCACAACCGTTGAGATCGACGAGGGGGCCAGGGCCAGCTCGTGGCGGTCGCCGGTGGGCGACAACCTGCCCGAAGGATGGGCGCACAGCCAGTACGCGACCGCTAGTCCGCTTCGCCCGGCAATTAGGTTGGCCGGGGAGTGGGCGCCCTTCGCCTCCTGCTCAGTGGGGACGTCGACCTCCACCAAGACTCCCGGTCCCCGCAGGTGGAGACGGCCCCGACGGTCGAGCCAGGACCACCCGGCCTCGCTCAGCACCGAGCGGGCGTCGCTGGTGATCTTGTTGGCCACGAGAGCCGGGAGCCGACCGACCGGAAGCCTCGATCTTTGCGCCACCAATTCCGCCGCCCGCCGGCCCGTGCAGTAGGACACGGCCACGAGATCGAGCATGAGAAACCGGCCGTCCACCATCGCTGCCACGTCGGGCATGTGCCGGCCGGCCGCCGGTGCCCCAGGGGCCACCCCGGCCGCCGCCAAGGCCGCCGCCAACGAGTCGGCCGCCCGCCGTTCCAGTTCGACAGCATCGATCCGTCGTGCCATTCGATATTCGAGTATACCCGAATACCGAATGTCCCCCGCTGCCCAAGAGCGGGTCGACCCTCTCGCCGCCGGCGCCCCCCGGGAGCTGGACCCCCCGGGCCTGAACGACAATTACGTGCCGGGGGCGGCCACCACCTGCACCAACGCGAAGCCGTCGTAGCCCTTGGCCCCCACGGTCTGGATCTCCGTGGCCACCACCCGCGGGTCGCCGGCCACCAGCTCGTTGAAGCGGCGGACGCCCCGCACGTCCGCGTCGTCGCACGACGGGTCGGCCACCCGGCCGTCCCGGACCACGTTGTCCACCACCACGGTCGTGCCCACCCGTCCCAGCCGCAGCGCCCACTCGTAGTAGTCGGCGTTCGAGGCCTTGTCGGCGTCGATGAACGCCAGGTCGAACGGCCCGTACCCCTCCTCGGCGAGCGCCGGCAGGGTCTCGATCGCCGGGCCCAGCCGCAGCTCCACCACGTCCGACAGCCCGGCCCGGGCGACGTTCGCCGTCGCCACCTTGGCGTGGCGCGGGTCGAGCTCCAGGGTCACCAGGCGGCCCCCCGGCGGCAGCGCCCGGGCGAGCCAGATCGTGCTGTACCCGCCCAGGGTCCCCACCTCCAGGATCCGGCGGGC
>JBOGGH010000332.1:0-3781 GCA_050743905.1 Acidimicrobiales bacterium | reverse complement strand
GCCGCCACCCCCACAGGCGGCGGCGCTGCACCCGGAGCCGCCGCCCCGGCGGGCTACCTGGAGGTCGCCGCCGACGGCGGGCTCTTCGCCTTCGGCAACGCCGCCTTCTACGGCTCGATGGGCGGCAAGCCCCTCAACCAGCCGATCGTGGGCATGGCCGCCACCCCCACAGCCCAGGGCTACTGGCAGGTCGCCGCCGACGGCGGGCTCTTCGCCTTCGGCTCGGCACGGTTCTACGGCTCGATGGGCGGCAAGCCCCTCAACCAGCCGATCGTGGGCATGGCGGCGAGCCCGGCCCGGCCGGCGTGAGGCGGGGAGCCACCGGGTGAGCGCGCCGTCGGTCGTCCTCACACCGTGGGCCGGTCCGTGGTCCGAGGACGACCCGGACGCCAACCTGAAAGCGGACGTCGCGCTCTACTCGCACGTCGACCCGCTGGCCACGATCCGCAACCTCAGCAGCGGGACCGGCATCCCGGTGGGCGCGCTGGTGCGGTACGTGCTCGCCCGGTGGGCCTCGGCCGGGTCCGAGTCCCTGCTCTTCGTGGGCCCCTCCGTGGTCGAGCGGATGTGGGAGGAGCTCACGGCGGCCGAGGAAGCCGGCACGGCCGAGGCCCGGCTCGCCGCGTACCACGTGGTGCGCCAGATGGTCGCCTGGCTGCGCATGCCACTGGAGGGATGACCGCCGTGCCTCGCCGGCGGGCGTGGATGAGCTGGTCCAGCGGCAAGGACAGCGCCCTGGCCCTCCACGAGGCGCGGGCGGCGGGCCGGGTGGACGTGGTGGGCCTCCTCACCACGGTGAACGCCGAGGCCGGGCGGGTGGCCATGCACGGCGTCCGCCGGTCGCTGCTGGAGGCGCAGGCCGAGTCGCTGGGGCTGCCGCTCCACGTGGTGGAGCTGCCGTGGCCGTGCCCGAACGACGTCTACGAGGCCCGGATGGCGGCGGCGATCGGCGTGGCCCGCGACGCCGGGGTGGAGTCGGTGGTCTTCGGCGACCTCTTCCTGCAGGACGTGCGGACCTACCGGGAGCGGGCCCTGGACGGCACGGGGCTGGACCCGGTGTTCCCGCTCTGGGGACGGCCGACCGGCGCGTTGGCGAGGGAGATCCTCGAGGCCGGCGTCCGGGCGGTGGTCACCTGCGCCGACCTCGCCCAGGGGGCGCGCGACGTGGCCGGCCGGTGGTACGACGCGGCGCTCCTCGCCGAGCTGCCGCCGGACGTGGACCCGTGCGGCGAGCGAGGCGAGTTCCACACGCTCGTGGTGGACGGCCCGGGGTTCGCCCGGCCCCTCGACGTGGTGGTGGGGGAGACGGTGGTGCGGGACGGGTTCGCCTTCGCCGACGTGGTGCCGGCGTAGGCCGCACCGGCGGTCAGCGCAGGACGGCGGCGCCGGCCGGCACGTCCCCCGGCCGGTCCGGGTGGAGCAGGCCGGCCAGGATCTCCACGCCGTCCACCACCCGCGGCCCGGGGCAGGAGACGTAGGCGTTGGCGTCCACCGCCACCACCGTGCCCAGCCCCGCCGCCTCCCGGCGGTCGAGGAACGAGGACGCCTGGGCCACCGCGCCGTCCAGGTCGAAGCCGCACGGGGCGAAGACGGTCACGTCGACCGCCTCGGCGGCGATCTCGTCCCAGGAGATCCGCCGCGACCGCTCGCCGGCGCGGCAGAGCACCGGCACCCCGCCGGCCGCCTCCACCATGTCCGGCACCCAGTGGCCGGCGTTGAACGGTGGGTCCGGCCACTCCAGCACGAGCACGCGAGGCCGGTCCCGTCCGGCCACGCGGCGCCGGACCGCGGCCACCCTGGCCCGGAGGCCGTCCATGAGGACGTCGGCCGCCGCCCCGGCACCCGTGGCCCGGCCCACCTGGCCCACGCAGTCGATCACCTCGTCCAGCCGCCCCGGGTCCAGGGAGACCACCCGGGCGTGGCAGCCGATGACGGCGAGCGCGTCCTCCACGGCGCCGGACGGCACGGCGCACACCTGGCAGAGGTCCTGGGCCAGGATCACGTCAGGGGCGATGGCCCGGATGGCGTGGTGGTCGAGCGTGTAGAGCGGCTCGCCGGCGGCCACCCGGGCGCTGACCTCGGCGTCCACTGCCGCGGCGTCCACCGCCGAGGCACTGGCCGGCCCGCCGGACGCCAGGGCGGTGCCCGACACCACCGGCACGGCGCGGGCGTCGGGCGGGTACAGGCATTCGAAGCTCCGCCCGGCGAGCTGGTCGCCGAGGCCCAGGGCGAAGACGATCTCGGTGGCCGACGGGAGGAGCGAGACGATCGTCACGGCGCCATCATCCCGCACCGGGACGGCCCGCCCGGCGCTGCTCGGCCGCCGGGTAGGGGCAGTGACGGCACCCGCTGCCGCAGCACGAGCGCCGGGCCGCCAGGGCGGGAGCGGTGAAGACCAGGTAGCCGGTGGCCGGGTCGGCGTAGTGGGAGCGGCCGGCAGCCACTGCCTCGTCGTGCGCGGCCCGGACGGCGGCGTCGACTGCCGCGCCGCACGGGCTCGGGTCGTGTGGGGGTGTGGGCGTCGGCGTGATCACCAGACGGTAGCCAGGGCGGCCGGACGCTCGACGCGCCCATGACGGGTATCGCCGCCTCCGTGGTACCGTGATCGGCGCCGTCACCACCGCGTGACGCCACCGTGCAGGGGAAGCCGGTCGAAGTCCGGCGCTGGTCCGCAACCGTAGACGGCGGCCCGAAGGGGCGGCCGTGAGCCGGGATACCTGGGCGGGGGGAGCTCCCGACCGTCGAGACACAGGACCGGGGCTCGGAGGCCCTGGCCCACCGGCCCGGCGCCACCGGGCCGTGGCCCGGGAAGCGAGAGTCCATGGCCCAGCGCCGCCGACCGGCACCCAGTGGAGCGGCCGGGCGCGCCCGGCGGCGGCCGGCCTCCACGGTGGTGCGGGCGGTCAGGACGGCAGCCTGCGGATCCCTCGCCGTGGCCGCCGTGGTCCTGCTCTCCGCCGGCACTGGTGCCGCGCCGGCCGGCGCCGAGCCGATCAGCGACTGCAGCACCACCGCCGGCGTGATCGTGGTGGTGGACTTCGCCCACTGGGGCGGCACAGTGGAGCGCGGCTGCGCGGCCACGCCCACCAGCGGGCTCGGCGCCCTGCACACAGCCGGGTTCGGCACGGCCGGCACCACCGAGTACGGCGCCGCGTTCGTCTGCCGGATCGACACAGACCCCACGGCCACACAGACACCCTGCACCACAACGCCGCCGTCGACCGCCTACTGGTCCTACTGGCATGCCGACCCGGGCCACGCCACCTGGTCCCAGAGCTCGCTCGGCGCGGAGACAACGCGGCCAACACCGGGAAGCGTCACAGCGTGGGTCTTCGGCGGGACGAGCACCACAGGGGGCTCGGGCACCGGCCGCCCGACGTTCAGCCCCACACAGGTCCGGGCCACCAACATCACACCGGTCGGCGAGCCCGCCGGCGCTCGGGCCACCACCACGACCGCGCCGGCCTCCGGCACATCCTCGCAGGGCCCGGCCCCGGCAGTCGGCGGCAGCGGCGTCACCTCGCCGCCGCCGTCCACCACCGCCACCACCACCACGACGGGGGGCACCCAGGGCTCGGGCACCACCACGCCCCCGGCAGCCGGATCGGGGACCACCACTACCACGACCACCACCGGCAACAGCACGACCACCACCACGATCGCCGGCGCCGGCGGCCGCAAGGCGCGGGCCGGCCGCCGCCCCAGGATCGTGGACGTGGACCCGCTGCGGGCGCGGCGCTCGCCTTCAGCCGGCTCGCCGCTCGCGCTCGCGGTGGGGACC
>JBOGGH010000331.1:0-3805 GCA_050743905.1 Acidimicrobiales bacterium | reverse complement strand
TCGGGGCGGTGGGCGTGGACCCGGCCGAGTGGTCCGGCTTCGCCTTCGGCTTCGGCATCGACCGCTGCGCCCAGATGCGCCACGGCATCTCGGACATGCGGGCGCTGACCGAGAACGACCTGCGGTTCCTGAGGCAGTTCTGATGGGGCCATCTCGGAAGGCGCCGGTCTGATGCGGGCCCCCCTGTCCTGGCTGCGTGACTTCGCGCCCTTCGGCACCGACCCGGCGCCGCTGGTGGAGGCCCTGGACGACCTCGGGCTGGTGGTGGAGGGCGTGGAGCGGGTGGGCGAGGGGCTGGCGGACGTGGTGGTGGCCCGCGTGGACGAGATCGGCCCCATCCCGGGCGCCGACCGGATCCGCCTCGTGACGGTGGAGGCCGGGGACGGGCCGCTCCAGATCGTGTGCGGCGCCGCCAACTTCGCCGTGGGGGACCTGGTCCCCCTGGCCCCGGTGGGGGCGGTGCTGCCCGGCGGGTTCGAGATCGGCCGCCGCACCATGAAGGGCGTGACCTCGAACGGCATGCTCTGTTCCGGCCGCGAGCTGGAGCTCTCGGACGACCACGCCGGCCTGCTGCTCCTCACCGAGGTGGAGGGGGCCCGCCCCGGCGGCGCCGTGGCCGAGCTGCTCGGGGTGGAGCCGGACGTGGTGCTCGACGTCACCGTCGAGGGCAACCGGCCCGACGCCTGGTCCATGGCCGGGATCGCCCGCGACCTGGCGGCGCGCCTGCGCCTGCACTACTCGCCGCCCACGCCGCCGTCCCCGCCGGAGGCCGACGGCCCACCGGTGGAGGAGCTGGCGTCGTTGGAGGTGGCCGACGCCGACCTCTGTCCCCGCATCACGGCCCGGGTGCTCCCGGCGGTGGCGGTGGGGCCGTCCCCGCGGTGGCTGGCCCGCCGCCTGGTGCTGGCCGGCATGCGGCCCGTCAACAACGTGGTCGACGCCTCCAACTACGTGATGCTGGAGCTGGGCCAGCCCACCCACCCCTACGACCTCGACCGCCTTGGCGGGCCCGGGTTGCTGGTGCGCCGCGCCCGCCCGGGCGAGACCCTGGTCACGCTGGACGGCGCGGCCCGCGAGCTCGGCGTCCCCGGGCATGGCCTCGGCGACACCGGGGAGGACTGCCTCATCTGCGACGCCGTGGGCACGCCGGTGGGGATCGGCGGGATCATGGGCGGCGAGTCGTCCGAGATCTCGGCCGGCACCACCCGGGTGCTCCTGGAGGCGGCCTACTTCACGCCGATGGCGGTCGCCCGGTCGTCGAAGCGCCTGGGCCTCCGGACCGAGGCCTCGGCGAGGTTCGAGCGCGGCTGCGACCCGTGGGCGGCCGACCGGGCGGCGGACCGCTTCTGCGAGCTGCTCGGGGCCGCCACGGCGCCCGGGGTGCTCGACCGGCAGGGGGACGTGCCGCGCCCGCACCGGGTCACCGTGCCGGTGTCGAGGGTGAACGCCGTGCTGGGCACGGTGCTGGAGGGCGGGGAGGTGGCCGCGCTCATCGAGCCCATCGGCTTCGCCTGCGAGCCGGCCGGGGCCGACCTCCTGGTCACCGTGGCCACCGACCGGCCGGACGTGCGCCCCTCGCCCCACGGCATCGACGACGTGATCGAGGAGGTGGCCCGCACCTACGGGTACGCCAGGATCCCCCGGCGCCAGCCGTCGTGGCCCGAGCCGGGGGGCCTCACCGCCCGCCAGCGGGAGCGCCGCCTGGTGCGCGACGTCCTCTGCGGGCTGGGGGCGTCCGAGGCGTGGACGCCCACCTTCCTGCCCGACGCCCACCACGCCCGCATGGGCCTCCACGGGCCGGCCGTCCGGGTGGCCAACCCGCTGGCGGCGGACGAGGACGTCCTCCGGCGCTCGATGCTGCCCGGGCTGCTGGCCGCGGTGGCCCACAACCTCGACCGCCGCCAGGCCGACGTCCGGCTTTTCGAGGTGGGGACGGTCTTCACCCACCCGGACGAGCGCGGCCGGCCGGTGGCGCGGAGCGGGGTCGGCGGCGGGTCGGCGGCGGTGCTCCCCGGGGAGCGGGAGCTGTGCTCGCTGGTGCTCGCCGGTGCCGGTGCCGGCGCCGACGCCGGTGCCGACGCCAGGGCGGCGGTAGCCGCCTGGCGGACCTTGGCGTCCGCCGTCCGCCTGGACGGGGCACGCCTTCGTGCGACGGAGATGCCCGGGCTCCACCCCACCCGCACCGCCGTGGTCGAGGTGGCCGGCGAGGTGCTGGGCGCGGTGGGGGAGGTGGATCCCGAGGTGCTGGCGGCGTGGGGGCTGGAGGGGCACCGGGTGGGGTGGCTGGAGGTGGACCTGGGGCTGCTGGCGGCGGCGCCGAGGCTCCCCGAGCAGGCCCGGTCGGTGAGCCGGTTCCCCTCCTCCGACGTGGACCTGGCCCTGGTGGTGGCCGGCGACGTGCTGGCCGGCGAGGTGGAGGAGGCCCTGCGGGCGGCGGGCGGCCCGCTGCTCGAGTCGGTGGCCCTCTTCGACGTGTGGCCCATGGACGACGGCCGCCGGAGCCTGGCCTTCCGCCTCCGGTTCTGCGCCGACGACCGGACGCTGACCGACGAGGAGGTCGGCGCCCTCCGGCAGGCCTGCATCGAGGCCGCGCAGTCGTCCGCCGGCGCCGTCCTGCGATGACCCGGCCGGTGGACCCGGCCGACCGCCACGCCTTCGCCGAGTGGTTCGCCGTGGTGGACGCCGGCGGGCGGGAGCGGTGGCCCGGGCGGCCCGGCTGGCAGCCGGACGAGCTCCGGGCACCCGCCCTGGACCCGCAGGGCGCGGTGCGCACGGTGCTACTCGCCGAGGGGGACCCGGTGGTGGGTGCCGGCATGGTGGAGCTGCCGCGCCACGACAACCGGCACCTGGCCCAGGTCACGGTGGAGGTCCACCCGGCCCACCGCCGCCGGGGGGTGGGGAGCGCGGTGCTCGCCGCCTGCGAGCGGCTGGCCGCCGGCGACGGGCGCAGGGTGGTGTGGGGGAACGACGAGCTGCAGGTGCCGGCCGTCCCCGGGCCCACCTTCGCCGAAGCCCGCGGGTACGGGCTGGTGCTGGAGAACCTGCGCCGCGAGCTGGCCGTGCCGGTGGATCCGGCGCGGGCGAGGCGGCTGGAGGCGCTGGCCCTGGCCCGCGCCGCCGGCTACGAGGTGGTGGCCTTCGCGGGGCGCTGGCCCGACGGGTGGGTGGAGGACCGCGCCCTCTTCGGCCGGCTCATGTCCACCGACCCCCCGCTGGGCGGCTGGGCGGTGGAGGAGGAGTCCTGGGACCGCGACCGGGTGCGCCGGCACGAGCGGCTGGTGGACCGGACCGGCCGGGAGCTGCTGGTGGCGGTGGCCCGCCACCGGGCGACGGGCCGGCCGGTGGCCTTCACCGAGATCGCCGTGTCGCGGTCGGCGCCCGCCCTCGCCTACCAGTGGGACACGCTGGTGCTGCCGGAGCACCGGGGGCGCCGGCTGGGCCTGCTGGTGAAGCTGGCCAACCTGCGGCAGCTCGCCGAGATCTCGCCGGGGACCGAGGTGGTGGTGACGTGGAACGCCAGCACCAACCGGCCGATGATCGACGTGAACGAGGCGCTCGGCTGCCGGGTGGTGTCGGTGGGACGCACGTGGCAGAAGGCGTTCGGCTCCGCCTGAGCCGGCTTGCATGAGTATGCGATACATCGTATAGTCTTGCAGATGAAGGTCGGGGTGATCGGGGCGTCGGGGTACGCCGGGGTGGAGCTGCTGCGGCTCTGCGCCGGCCACCCCGAGCTGACCGTCGTGGTCGCGGCCGCCGGCAGCAGCGCCGGCGCGCCGGTGGCCGGGCACACCCCGTCGCTGGCCGC
>JBOGGH010000330.1:0-3816 GCA_050743905.1 Acidimicrobiales bacterium | reverse complement strand
GGGCGGGAGGGGCCGTCACGGCCGCGTGCCGGGGCGGCGGGACTCGACGGCAGCCTGCACCTGGCGTGTGGCCCTCCCCGGTCCGTCCACGACGGTCCAGGCTACCAATGCCGCCACGTGGGGCGCCGGGCGGGCGTGGAGCGGGCACCACCGACCGGCCGAACGTATGCTTGGGCCGTGCACGACGAGGTCACCGTCCACATGGACGCCGCCCCGGACCGGGTCTGGGAGCTGCTGAGAGACGTGACGAGGATCGGGCGGTACAGCCCGGAGACGTTCGAGGCGGAGTGGCTGGACGGCGCCGCCGGCCCGGCGGTGGGGGCCCGGTTCCGGGGGCACGTCAGGCGGAACGGCAAGGGCCCCACCTACTGGACCACCTGCACGGTCACCGAGTGCGAGCCCGGCCGGGCGTTCGCCTTCGGCGTGGGGAAGCCCGACCGTCCCCTCAACGTGTGGCGCTACCAGCTCGAGCCGGCGGGCGGCGGCACGGACGTCACGGAGTCGTTCTCGCTGGCCCGCACGGTGCCCCTGCGCCTCTACTGGGCGCTGCTCGGGTGGGCCCGGGGCCGCACGAACCGCGAGGGGATGCGCACGACCCTGGAACGGGTCAAGGCCGAGGTGGAGTAGCGAGGCTGCCGGCGGCGGTCGCCGCAGGCGCCGGTCGGGCCCGTGGGGGGCGTGGCAGGTGGCGGCGGGGGCGCGCCGGCGCGGAAAGGGGAGGACCGATGGAGTGGCTACGCGGGCGCCGGGTGCTGGTCACCGGCGCGTCGTCCGGGATCGGTGCCGGCCTGGCCGAGGCGATGGCCGGGGCGGGGGCGACGGTGGGCATCTGCGCGCGCCGGCAGGACCGGCTCGCCGGGACGCTCGAGCGCTGCCGGGCCCATGCGCCCGAGAGCCGGATGTGGGTGGTGGACCTCGCCGACCCGGCACAGGTGGACCGCCTGGCGGCGGCGGCGGAGGAGGAGCTCGGCGGGGTGGACGTCCTGGTGAACAACGCCGGCATCCCCAAGCGCCGGCAGGTGACCGCCCTGGACCCGACCACCGTCGAGGACGTCATGCTCATCAACTACCTCTCGCCGGTCCGCCTCACCCTGGCCCTCCTGCCCGGCATGATCGGCCGCGGGTGGGGCAAGGTGGTGAACGTCTCCTCCGTGGCCGCCCCGCTGAGCTCCCCCGGCGAGGCCGCCTACGACGCGTCCAAGGCGGCGCTGTCGGCGTTCTCCGAGTCGATGGCGGTGGACCTGTGGGACACCGGCGTGAAGGTGACCGTGGTCTACCCGGGTGTGGTCGACACGGACCTCTTCTCCATCCCCGACAACGACCCGTCGATCGCCGCCGTGGAGCCGGTGACCGTGGACGAGGCGGTCCGGGCGGTGCTCGAGGGCGCCGGGGCGGACCGGCTGGCGGTCTACGTCCCGGCCTACTTCGCCGAGCTGGTGGCGGCCAAGGCCAACGACGTGGACGGGTTCATGGCCGGCGCGGCCGAGTTCGTGCGCCAGCAGGCGGCCGCGCCGCCGCAGGGGGGCTGAGCCGCCCCGGCGCGGGCGGCCCGGGTGCGGCGTGGGTATCGTCGTCCACGGGTGCCGCGCCGCCCGTGCGGCGCGGCCGGGGGCGTAGGGCTCGCCCCGCCGGCGCACGACGGAGGAGCAGGGATGAGCGACAGTTCGGCACCGGAAGGTGGGGAGGCGCTGGCCGCGCTGTTGCACGAGCACCGGCGGTTCGAGCCGCCGCCGGGGCTGGCCGCCCGGGCCAACGCCGGGCCCGACGTCTACGGCGCCGCGGCGGCCGACCGGCTCGCCTGGTGGGAGGAGCAGGCCGAGCACCTCACCTGGGACTACCACTGGCAGGCCCCGCTCGAGTGGGAGTTCCCCTACGCCCGCTGGTTCGTGGGCGGCCGGCTGAACGCCGCCTACAACTGCGTGGACCGCCACGTGGAGGCGGGGCTCGGGCGGAGGGTGGCCTTCCACTGGGTGGGCGAGCCCGAGGGGGACGCCCGCACCATCACCTACGCCGACCTGCAGCGGATGGTCTGCCAGGCCGCCAACGCCCTCGAGGAGCTGGGGGTGCAGGCCGGGGACCGGGTGGCCGTCTACATGCCGATGGTCCCCGAGGCGGTGGTGGCCATGCTGGCCTGCGCCCGCATCGGTGCCCCGCACTCGGTGGTGTTCGGGGGGTTCTCGGCCGAGGCCCTCGCCAGCCGCATCCTGGACGCCGACGCCCGGGTGGTGGTCACCGCCGACGGCGGGTACCGCCGGGGCGGCCCGTCCCCGCTCAAGCCCCAGGTGGATCAGGCGCTCGAGCAGTGCCCGGCGGTCCGCACCGTGGTGGTCGTCCGCCGCACCGGCGAGGAGGTCCAGTGGGTGGAGGGGCGGGACCTGTGGTGGGACGAGCTGGTGGACCGCCAGCCCACCACCCACGAGGCCGCCTCGTTCGACGCCGAGCAGCCGCTGTACGTGATGTACACGTCGGGCACCACGGCCAGGCCCAAGGGCATCCTCCACACGACCGGCGGCTACCTGGTCCACGTGGCCGCCACCCACCGGCTCGTGTTCGACGTGAAGCCCGAGTCGGACGTCTTCTGGACGGCGGCCGACATCGGCTGGGTGACCGGGCACAGCTACATCGTCTACGGGCCCCTCGCCAACGGCACCACGTCGGTGATGTACGAGGGGACCCCGGACGCCGGCGGGCGCGACCGGTGGTGGAGGATCGTGGAGGACCACCGCGTCTCCGTGCTCTACACCGCGCCCACCACCATCCGGACGCTCATGAAGTGGGGACCCGCCCACCCGGCCGCCCACGACCTCTCCAGCCTCCGCCTGCTGGGATCGGTGGGCGAGCCCATCAACCCCGAGGCCTGGATGTGGTACCGCCGCCACGTGGGCGGGGACCGCTGCCCGATCGTGGACACCTGGTGGCAGACGGAGACCGGCGGGATCATGGTCACGCCGCTGCCGGGCGTGACCACCACCAAGCCGGGGGCGGCCATGACGCCGTTCCCCGGGGTGGACGTGGACGTGGTGGACAACGACGGACGGTCGGTCGGGAACGGCGAGGGCGGGTACCTGGTGGTGACCGAGCCCTGGCCCGGGATGCTCCGGGGCATCTGGGGGGACCCCGAGCGCTACCGGGAGACGTACTGGTCCCGGTTCCCCGGGAGCTACTTCGCCGGCGACGGGGCCAAGCGGGACGAGGACGGCGACCTCTGGCTCCTGGGCCGCGTGGACGACGTGATGAACGTCTCCGGCCACCGCATCTCCACCACCGAGATCGAGCACGCGCTGGTGGGCCACCCCTCGGTGGCCGAGGCGGCCGTGGTGGGGGCGTCCGACCCCACCACCGGCCAGGCCATCGTGGCCTTCGTGACGGTGAAGGCGGAGGTGACCGAGGACGAGCAGGGGACCACGCTGGTGGCCGAGCTCCGGGAGACGGTGGCCACCACCATCGGGCCGATCGCCAAGCCCCGGCAGATCCTCCTCACCCCCGACCTGCCGAAGACCCGCAGCGGCAAGATCATGCGGCGCCTGCTGCAGGACGTCGCCGAGCACCGCGAGCTCGGGGACGTCACCACGCTGGTGGACCCCACGGTGGTGACGATGATCGGCGAGCAGATGGCCTCCCCGGGGGACGGCGAGGAGTGACCGGTCCGTCGGGTGGGTGCCGGGACCGGTATAGACTCCGCCCCATGCGGCGGGTCCCGGAGACCACTGGCCTGACCAGCCGTCCCGCGGGGATGCACCACGGGACGGCTGGCATGGCCGCGTCCGGCGGCGCTGCCGCCCGCCGCCCGATGGCGCCGGTAGCGCCGGCTGGCGC
>JBOGGH010000329.1:0-3819 GCA_050743905.1 Acidimicrobiales bacterium | reverse complement strand
GTGCTCCCGGGGCCGGCCGCCGTCATGCCGGCACCGCCGGCGGCTCGCCGCCGAAGGCCGGGCACATCGCCTGGTAGCTGCAGTAGTCGCAGAGCCTCGACGGCCGTGGCCGGAAGTCGCCGGCCCCGCAGGCGCGCTCGATCGCCCGCCAGACGGCCAGGGTCCGCTGCCTCTGCCCCCGCAGTGCCTGGTCGCTGGGCTTCGCGGCGATGGCCACCGGCTCCCGGAGGTAGAGGAGGCGCACCTCGACCGGTGCCCGGCCGAGCACCCGCTCGCACAGCAGCGCGTAGACGTGCACGCCGGCGAGCCTGGCCTGCTCGAACCGCGCCGAGGGGGCGCGGCCGGTCTTGTAGTCCACCACCACCAGGTCCCCTGTGGGGGTCCGGTCCAGGCGGTCGATGATGCCGCGCAGGCGCATGCCGTCCAGGTCGGCCTCCAGGCCGAGCTCCACCCCCACCGCGTCCACGCCGTCCGGGTCCTCCAGCTCGAAGTACCCGTGCACGAGCTGCGCCGCGTCGGCGACGAACGCCGCCGCGGCGTCCCCGTCCAGGTCGAGCTGGAGCAGCTCCTCGTCGTCCTCCTGCATCGCCCGCCAGGCGCGTTCCAGCTCGTCCATCGCCACGGCCACGGTCCGGTCACCCGGCGCGTGCTCCCACACCAGCGCCTCGAGGGCCCGGTGGACGAGCGTGCCCTTCACCGCGGCGACGGAGGGCCGCTCGGGCAGCCGGTCGATCACCGAGAGGCGGAAGGCGAGCGGGCAGTTGGTGAAGGAAGACACCTTGGACGGGGAGAGCGACCGTGGCGGGGCGAGCGGCATCCCGGCAAGGTTAGGGCGGGGCCGTGACCACGAGGCCCACGCGCCGGCGCTAGAACGGGACCGTGCCCGTCCGCCGCCGTCGCACCCCCGTCCCCACCGCCCCGGGCCACCTCGTGCGTGCCGAGGGGTGGGCCGGCCTGCGCCCCGGGGACCCGGTGGAGGTGGCCGGCACCAGGCTCCGCTCGGCCACGTGGGCGTACGTGGCGCACGTCACCAACACCCAGACGGGCGAGGCGTGGGTGGAGGTGGTGGGCGGCCGGTCGGGGGAGCGCACGGTCCGCTCGTTCCGGCCCGAGCGCGTGTTCCCACCGGGCGCCACGGGCGCTCGCGGCTCGGGAGCGGCGTCCCTGGCCGACGCGCCCCGCCTCCCGCTCACCTGACCCGCCGGGCCCGCCGGCGCCCGGCCCGCGGCGCCGCGGTCCACCGCCGGACCCCGGGGCGTCTGGGAAGCTGGGCCGGATGGTGGCGGACGTGCCGAGCGCCGAGGAGGTCGAGCGCGAGATCGAGGCCGACCTGCCCAGCGTGGGACGGCTGCTGAGCCTCTCGGACGGGGTGGTGGCCATCGCCCTCACCCTGCTGGTGCTCCAGCTCGCCGTGCCGACGCTGCAGGAGCTCCACCATCAGCCGGACAGCGCCGGCCAGCTCGCCGGCGCCCTGGGGAAGCAGGGCGACCAGTTCGCCAGCTACGCCATCTCCTTCTACGTGATCGCCCAGTTCTGGCTGGCCCACCACCGGGTGTTCCGCCACATCTCCGGCCACCACGAGGGGCTGGCGTGGTGGAACTTCCTCTTCCTGTTCACGATCACGATCATGCCGTTCTCCAGCAACCTCCTCGGCGACTACGCCGCCAACCCGCTGGCGGTGGACATCTTCGCGTTCAACCTGATGCTGGCCAGCGTGTCCACCCAGGCGGTGGTGGTCTTCGGCCGGCGGCGCGGGCTGTTCGGCGTCGGCATCACCCCGGACGTCGTGGCGGCGGGACGCGTCCGGTCGGCGGCGGTCGTCGGCACGGCCGCGCTCTCGATGGGGCTGGCCTGGGTCAGCACGGACGCCGCCCGGTTCTCGTGGCTGCTCATCGCCTTCGCGCCGTGGGCGGTCAACCGGTGGCAGCTTCGCCACGCGGTCGCCCGCGACCGGGCGGCGGCGTGACCGCGGCGCGCCGTCCACCCGGCACGCCGGGGGCCGCGTGTAGCGTTGGCGGCGCACGACCCGGCACCCGCGGTCACGGCCGGCGCCGCGTGAGCACCTCGCCTCCGCTCACGGAAGGGCGGGCGGCACGGTGCCGGACGGAGCCGCCTCACGGGCCCCGAGCCCCGTGCGCCACCACCGGAGGGAGGACCATGGAACAGGGGACAGCGCGGGCCGGGGTGGTCCGGCAGGTCCTCCTGGCCGGGCTGACCGGTCGGGCCACCGGCCTCGCCGGGCTGTTCACCGAGGACGTGGTGGGCTGGACGCCGAACCTGACGGTGTCGTGCCTGGCCGAGATCGAGTCGTCGTTCGGGGCGCGCGACGAGGTGCTGACCAACGTGGACCTCGACGTCCGCTCGATGGACGCCATCGGCGACAAGGTGATCGCCGAGTGGCAGGTGGCGGCGGACCACACCGGCGCGCTGGCCGTGGACGACGACCGGGTGGTGGAGGCCACCGGGCGGCGCGTCCTGCTCGCCGGGGTGATGGTGGCCGAGTTCCGGGGCGACCGGATCGCCGTCTTCCGGACGTACTTCGACGAGCTGGCGCTCCTGGAGCAGATCCTGGAAGGCAACTGACCGGCCCGCGCCCGCGTGGCGCGACCGGGGGAGGGAGGGAACCGACATGGCATCGGCACAAGCAGGGGAGCGGCAGGCACCGGAGGCGCGCTACGCCGCGCTCTCGTGGCAGGTGGGACTGCTCGCGGGGCTGGTCACGCTGGCCCTCGGCATCGTGGTCACCCTGCACCCCAGCACGTCGATCAACGTCATCGCCGTGCTGCTGGGCGTCCTCCTGGTGGTGGCCGGCGTCTTCCACCTGATCCGCGCCCTCGACCGCGACTCGACGGGGCGCGGCTGGTCCGCCGTGGTGGGGCTGGCCTTCGTGGTGCTGGGCGTGGTGCTCATCCGCCACCTGCACGTCACCCGGGCCCTGATCGCGCTGCTGATCGGGGTGATCTGGATCGTCCAGGGCGTGGCCGAGCTGCTCACCGCCAGCGACCCGGAACGCCCGGGCCGCGCCTGGTCGGTGGTGTTCGGGTTGATCAGCCTGGCCGCCGGCATCGTGGTGATCGTGGTGCCCACCAGCTCCCTGAACGCGCTGGCCATCCTCCTCGGCATCTGGTTCATCGTGATCGGGGCGCTGCAGGTGGCGGGCGCGTTCTACGTCAGGAGCCTCCTGGCCAAGCAGTGACGGCGCCGGGCGGCATCCCGTCCATCCGCGCCAGGACCCGGAGCATGACCTCGTCCGTCCCGGCCCCGATCGAGTCGAGGCGGGCGTCGCGGTAGAAGCGCGAGGTCCAGTGGTCGGCCATGTAGCCGGCGCCCCCGTGGAACTGCAGGCAGGCGTCGGCCACCTCCCGCTGGAGCCGCGCCCCCAGGAGCTTGCCCACGGTGGCGAACCGCGTGGCGTCCTCGTCGCGGGCCACGGCGTCGGCGGCGGCGTAGGCGTAGTGGCGCAGCATGTGGTGGCGGGCCCCCAGCTCGGCCAGCACGAACTGGAGGTGCTGGTTGGCCAGCAGCGGCGCGCCGAACGCGTGCCGCTCCGCCAGGTGGCCGCGGGTGCGCTCCAGCGCCAGATCTATCGACCCCACCTGGCGGTAGACGGTGATCAGCCGCTCGGCCTGGAACTGGACCATCTGCTGCTGGAAGCCCCGACCCACCTCGCCGACGGTATTGGCCACCGGCACCCGCACGTCGGTGAAGGACAGCTCGGCCGTGTCGCTCGACCACATGCCGAGCTTCTCCAGGGAGCGCGAGACGGCGACGCCGGGCGTGGCGGTGGGCACCACGATGAGCGACATCCCCCGGTGGTCG
>JBOGGH010000328.1:0-3831 GCA_050743905.1 Acidimicrobiales bacterium | reverse complement strand
CCTCGGCCACGTGGGCCACCCGCCCCGTGCGCTCGGTCACCCGCAGCAGCAGGTCGTGCTCCCAGTCCCCGCCGTCCACCGCCCGCACGCCGCCGGCCAGGGCCACCGGTTCACGCCGGTAGGCCACCGGGCGGCCGACGTAGGGGGTCGACAGGCACAGCTCGGGGGACCAGTCGGGCTTGAGCCTCGGGTCGGCCAGCGCCGTGCCCACCACGCGGTCCTCGTCGGCGTAGGCCACGTCCGCTTCCTCCAGGGCCTGGGCCAGCAGCGCCACCGCGTCCGGCGCCAGCAGGTCGTCCTGGTCCAGGAGCAGGAACGCCGGCGCCGTGCTGGCGGCCAGCGCGGTGGCCGCCGCGCCGGCCTCGGGCGTGCCCTCGGGGCACCACCGGAGCCCCGCGCGCTCCTTGGGCAGCGGGGCCAGCACCGCGTCCAGGACGCCGCGAACGCCGCTGTCCGGCGAGCCCGCGCAGGTCGCCGAGAGGGTCCAGCGGGCCGACGTCTGCGCGGCCACCGCGGCGAGGCAGCGGCGGAGGGCACCCTCCTCGGGGTCGCCCACTACCAGGAGCAACGCCACTTCGGGCCCGGTGGCGGGGGCCCGCCGAGCCCTGGCCACGCGCTCCTCCTCGTGCCTGCCGACCCACTCGCCGTAGCGGGGCGCGTCCCCCGCCGCGTCCGGACCCATGGGAGGCAGGTCACGGGGGGCCCACAGCACTCGCCGGCTGGTGCGGGCAGGTGCGGGCGACCCGAGCTCCGGCTGCGCCCATGGCCGGTCGGCCGGGCGGGCGCCGGCGGGGGTGCCGGGCGAGCTCGCGAGGCGGGACCCAGGCGATGGTTCCACGTCGAGAATCTAGACCGTGGGCACGCCGGTCCAGGGAACCGGCGCTCCCGGGCGGCTCCCGGCGCCACCCGCGGCGGCCCCGGGCGCCCGGGCGCGTCTCCCCGCCCGCCGTCCCCCCGCCGCGGCGACTCCGGGAGCTCTCTCGTTGCCGAACCCGGTGCGAGCAAGGATGATGCCAGTTCGGCGTCCGAGGTGGCCTCCAGGTTCAGCGTTGGGTGAGAACGCCGATCATGGCCCTCTTTCGCACGTCAGGGGGAGCTCCGCTACCCGTCGGGGCTTCGCCTTCGCCGGGACCCCATGGGATCACTCGTCCAGTGTGTTCATAACGATGTTCACCGCTCTGTTCATACCTGCTAGAGTGATGCTGTCGGTAACGTGCGAGGAGTGGGAGGACGGAGCAGTGGCTGGAGCCCTGGCCGAACGTCTCGATGCCATCAAGGCCCACGCCGGGGTGCGTAGCCGTGAGATCGCCGAGCTCCTCGACACCACCCCCCAAACGGTTTCGCGCTGGCAGACGGGAAGAGTGGACCCGCAGGCGACCAAGCTGCGCCAGCTCCTCATGCTGGAGTGGCTGGCCGACCAGTTGCACGAGTTCTTCTCACCCGAGGAAGCCCGCCTCTGGATCTTCAGCCCGCACCGACTCCTCTCGGGCGACCGTCCCTCCGACCGGATCAGCGCCGGTCGGGTTGACGACGTCCTGGCCCTGATCGACCAGCTCCGCGACGGCGCATTCGTCTGAGCGGATGACCGACGACGATCGGGCGCTGCTCGATGCGCTCGCCTCGCTGCCGTTCGGTCGCTGGGAAGGCCGGGCCTGGCGCCACATGTTCAACGACTATCCGCCCCAGCGCGTCAACACGAGCGGGGCGCGGTGGAACCCGCCGGGCGTGGGGGCCGTCTACTTGGCGCTCGACCCGGCCACTGCACTCGCCGAGGGGCAGCACGTCATCGACGTGCAACCCCGCCGCACCTATGCCCGCCGGGTGCTCTACGAGGTCGAGATGTCGGCGACAAGGGTGGTGGACCTGACCGCACCCGGTGCGTTCGATGTCGTCGGCCTCTCCGCCAAGGACATTGCGGCAGACGACCATTCGGTGTGCCGTCGAGTCGGTGGCGCCGCGTCGAGGCTCGGTCGGGGCGGCCTTCTGGTGCCGAGCGCCCGCGCGGCGGGCACGAACGCGGTGGTGCTGATCGACCCAGAGAACGTCGATGAAGCCATGGTCGTGCTCGCGTCGTCTGTGGTCGAGGCCCCGGCGCCGTAGCGCCTCCGAGGGACGGCATCCTTTACGCGAACGTGAACACCAACGGTCATGAGCCGCTCCCGTGCCGAGCGATCCCCCGGCAGCCGCCTCGATCGTGGGCCAGAACGCCGCGGCTTCTCGAAACAGGGTCACGCGGCGCTGGACGCGGCCGGCATCACCTGGAGTGCCGCCTCACGGGTCTCAGGGTGCACGGCTGGTTCCACGGCCTCGGCCAATCCCTCGTAGCCGGCGAGTCGGAGGAGCACCCGCAGTCGCTCCCGCACCCGCGCCGGTTCGGTCGCCGCCGCCTTGGCCAGCGCCTCGGGCCGTACCGCCTTCCCGAGCAGGCCGGCCAGCCGCTCGGCGGCTGCCTCAGCCTCCAGCTCGACCACGTCCTCCCAGTTGTCCAGCGTCTCGAGCAGCGCCACCTCGGGCGCCTTCAGCTTCTCTCGTACCCGGCCAGATCGCCTCGACCGGGTGACCAGGTTCGCCCGGGGGATCCCCTCACACAGGGGCACGGCACAGCGAACGCCTCCACCCTCGGAACCTGGGTGGTCAACCCGAGTGCCAGCGCGGCGCTCGTGGCTGCCGGTCCCACACCCACGGTCCCGAAGACCTTGTGCACCACCTCTGCCGGCGATGGGGGGGCAGTCGCCCGGGGTGAAGAAGCGCCCGCGTCTGGCAAGCACCCGCTCGGTCACTGCCCGGTTGACGCTGACTATGTCCGTCGCCACTGTGCCTACCGTCCTCAATCCGAGTGGAGAAGCTGACATCGTTCAGCGTAGGAGTCCACAGGGACGGTCAAGTCCCACTCGTGGGCGGCGTCGGGCGCGCTCATGGCACCATGGTAGGCCTCCTGCTCCCGGCAGAGGTCGCCGCCGCGGCGCCGCCGGCCGCCCGACCCGCCGTCCCTCGGGGCGCCATGATGGGGGGATGCCGGCGTCCGGGCTCCCCGTCTGGTTCCCCCTGCCACCGGCCCGGTGCGGCGGGCTCGATACGCGCCTGGCCGCAGGCGGCGTCCTGGACGACGCCCGCTGCCCGGTGTGCGGGTACCGCGGCCCGATCGGCGGCTTCCGGGACGACCTCCGGGAGTCCGGCTACTGCCCCACCTGCGGCGCCTGGACCCGCATCCGCCAGATGGGGGCCACGCTGGTGGAGATCGGCCCGGAGCTGGCGGGGCGGCCGGTGGCCACCGTGGCCGAGCTGGCGTCCGACCCCGACCTGCGCGTCTACAACACCGAGAGCCACGGCTCGCTGCACGCCGCCCTCGGCGGCGCGCCCGGCTACGTGGCGAGCGAGTACTTCGGCCCGGCGCTGCGCAGCGGGGACGCGGGACCCCAGGGCATCCTCCACGAGGATCTCCAGGACCTCTCGTTCGAGGACCGGACCTTCGACCTGGTGCTCTCCACCGACGTGCTCGAGCACGTGGCCGACCCCTACCGCGCCCACGCCGAGATCCACCGGGTGCTCCGTCCCGGCGGCCACCACGTGTTCACCGTCCCCTTCCTGGACGGCGCGCCGCTGGACGACGTGCGGGCCACCATGGCGCCGGACGGGGAGGTCCGGCACCACGCCGAGCCGATCTACCACATCGACCCGCTCCGCATCGAGGAGGGGGCCCTGGTCTTCACCCTCTTCGGCCTGGAGATGCTGCCCAAGCTGGCCCGGCTCGGCCTGGACACCACCGTCTACCGCCCGGCCGACCCGGGCCAGGGCCTGGTGGGCGGCGGGGTGGTCTTCGACGCCGTGCGC
>JBOGGH010000327.1:0-3834 GCA_050743905.1 Acidimicrobiales bacterium | reverse complement strand
GGCCGTGCCCCGGTGGTGCCGGAGGCGCGGTCCCACGACGGGCCGCCCCCGGGTCCGGTGCTCGCCGTGCGCTCCCGTCCGCCGGCCGAGCCGTCGCCGGGCGCGGATCCAGGAGCCGGCGTCACTGCTCGTCGACGATCTCGGCGTCGACCACCTCGTCCTCGGAAGGCTCCTCGGCGGCGCCTCCGCCGGCCGGGCCGCCCTCGGCACCGGCCGAGGCCTGCGAGGCCTGCTCGTAGAGGCGCTGGGAGAAGCCCTGGCTCGCGGTCAGGAGCTTCTCGGTGGCCGTCTTGATCGCCTCGATGTCCGTCCCCGAGAGGGCGTCCTTCACGCCCTGCAGCGCGCCGGTCACGTCGTCCTTCTCGCTGCCCTCGAACTTGTCGCCCTGCTCGCGCAGCAGCTTCTCGGTCTGGTACACGAGGGTGTCCGCGCTGTTGCGCACCTCGGCCTCTTCGCGACGGCGTCGGTCGTCCTCGGCGTGGGACTCGGCGTCGCGGACCATCCGCTCGATGTCGTCCTTCGGGAGCGACGACTGGCCGGTGATGGTCATGGACTGCTCCTTGCCGGTGGCCTTGTCCTGGGCCGAGACGTGGACGATCCCGTTGGCGTCGATGTCAAAGGTGACCTCGATCTGCGGGACGCCGCGGGGCGCCGGGGGCAGGTCCACGAGCTGGAACTTCCCGAGCGTCTTGTTGTACATCGCCATCTCGCGCTCGCCCTGGAGCACGTGGATCTCCACCGAGGGCTGGCTGTCCTCGGCGGTGGTGAACACCTCCGACCGCTTAGTTGGGATGGTGGTGTTCCGCTCGATCAGCCGGTGCATCACGCCGCCCTTGGTCTCGATGCCCAGGCTGAGCGGGGTGACGTCCAGCAGGAGCACGTCCTTGACCTCGCCCTTCAGCACCCCGGCCTGGACGGCGGCGCCGATGGCCACCACCTCGTCCGGGTTCACGCCCTTGTGGGGCTCCTTGCCGGTGAGGGACTGGACCAGCTCCTGGACGGCCGGGATCCGGGTGGACCCGCCCACCAGCACCACGTGGTCGATGTCCGACGTGCTCAGCCCGGCGTCCTTGATGGCGGCCTCGAACGGCCCCTTGCAGGCGTCCACCAGCTCGGCGGTGAGCTCGTTGAACTTGGCCCGCGTGAGCTTCACGTCCAGGTGCTTGGGGCCCTCGGAGGTCGCCGTGATGAACGGCAGGTTGATCTGGGTCTCCTGCACGCTCGACAGCTCGATCTTGGCCTTCTCCGCCGCCTCCTTCAGGCGCTGGAGGGCCATCTTGTCGTTGGACAGGTCCACGCCCTCGGTGTCCTTGAAGGTCTTGACCAGCCACTCGATGACCTTCTCGTCCCAGTCGTCGCCGCCGAGCTGGGTGTTGCCGGAGGTGGACTTCACCTCGAACACGCCCTCGCCGATCTCCAGCACCGAGACGTCGAAGGTCCCACCGCCGAGGTCGAAGACGAGGACGGTGTGGTCCTTCTCCTCCTTGTCGAGGCCGTAGGCGAGCGCGGCCGAGGTGGGCTCGTTGATGATGCGCAGCACCTCCAGGCCGGCGATCTGGCCGGCCTCCTTGGTGGCGGTGCGCTGGGCGTCGTCGAAGTAGGCCGGGACGGTGATGACCGCCTGGGTGACGGTGTCCCCCAGGTACGCCTCGGCGTCCCGCTTCAGCTTGCCCAGGATGCGGGCCGAGATCTCCTGGGCGGTGTAGCCCTTGCCGTCGATGTCCACCTTCCAGGAGGTGCCCATGTGCCGCTTGACCGAGCGGATGGTCCGGTCGGGGTTGGTGATCGCCTGCCGCTTGGCCACCTCGCCCACCAGCACCTCGCCCGTCTTGGAGAACGCCACCACCGACGGGGTGGTGCGGCCCCCCTCGGCGTTCGGGATCACGGCCGGCTCGCCGGCCTCCATCACGCTGACCACGGAGTTCGTGGTCCCCAGGTCGATGCCTACTGCCTTGGCCATGTCCGATCTGCCTCTCTCTGCCGCTGCCCGCGACCCTCGTCGCCGGTCCAGTCCCGACTCTTCTTCGCATAGTGTAGCAAAGTTGAGCGCTTCCATGGCAACTTTTCTTCATCATTAGCGGTAATTTCGCCTCGCCGCGGTGGCCACCCCGCTCCCGTCCTCCCCGCTCGCTCGTGGACGCGGGCTGAGGCAGCCTCCGGACGCGCATAGCTTACAGAGGATCTGTTAGAGTTGTGGCTTCTAACAAGGAGTCTGTAATGAGTGCTGAGCCGGACGACGAGGGCCGGGGCAGGAACCCGTACCGCCCCGGGGCGTCGGTGCGCCCCACGTTCCTGGCCGGCCGGACCGGCGAGCTCTCCAGGTTCCGGCGCCTCCTGGCCAAGTCGCCGGAGGTGCCCGCCAACCTGAGGATCATCGGGCTCCGTGGCGTGGGCAAGAGCGTCCTCCTCAAGGAGCAGGAGCGGCAGGCCGACACCTGGTACACCACCCGCCTGCAGATCGAGCCGCGCAACAACAGCGAGGACGGCGTGGTGGACCTTCTCGTCCACGCGAGCGAGAAGGCGAGGTCGGCGCTCTCGCGCGCCGTCAGGATCAGGAAGGCGCTCACCGGCGTCGCGGCCACCGCGGGTCGGTCGTTGACGGTGGGCTTCCACGACATCGAGGTCTCCCTCGCCCTGTCCGGCACCTCGCGCCAGGGGGATCTCGCCAAGGCCCTCTTCGACACCGCAGAGCTGGCCTACCGGCAGGGCTACGACGGGTACATGGTCATGCTGGACGAGGCGCAGGCCCTCCGCGACGACGCCGGCCGGGACGGCGAGCACCCGCTCTCCCTGCTCGTCGCCGCGATCAACACGTTGCAGGAGCAGGAGGTGCCGTTGGCCCTCGTCCTCTGTGGCCTGCCCACCCTCCAGACGAACCTGCTGAAGGCCCGGACGTACAGCGAGCGCATGTTCGCGGGCGAGAGCATCGGCCGGCTGTCGGACCCGGAGTCCTGGCTGGCGTTCGTCCGACCGCTGGAGGGCACCGGCGTGGCCGCCTGCCACGACCTCGTGGAACGGGTCATCAGGGAGGTCGAGGGGTACCCCTACTTCGTCCAGGTGTGGGGAGCCGAGCTGTGGGACGCCGCCGAGGACGCCGGCGTCTGGACGCTGGGCATCCCCCTGCTGGAACAGATCGAGGCGGACATCTACCGGCGGCTCGACGCCGACTTCTACGAGGGTCGCGTCCTGGCGTTGACGCCGGCCGAGGCCGACCTCCTCATGGCCACCGCGGCGTGCCCCTACCCGCCGCTGCGCACCGCCGACATCCACGAGCTCTCGGACAAGTCGCAGGGCAACGTGAACGTCCTGATGGGCCGGCTGGTCGAGCAGGGGGTGCTGTACCGGATCCAGCAGGGGCAGTACGAGTACACCGCCCCGAAGTTCCACACATTCCTCCAGCGGCGGGCGTGGCGGCTCGTGGACGAAGGCCGCGCCGGTGCCCGCAGGCCGGCCGGGGGCCGCTGACGCCTCCACCGGCCGGGACCGTGCCGAGCGCGTGGGCGGGCCCGAACCTCCGGTTGCGCCATGTCCGAGTGGGTAGGGATCCCTCCGAGACGGGAGCGAGCCGCCGCCGCGGGCGGGGGCGAGGGGAGGTACGAGGGTGGGCGCACCGGGCGCAGGACAGTGGACGGCGGGAGCACCGGCGGCGGCTCCGGCGGGACCCCGGCCCGGCGTGCCCCGGGGGTCGCGGGGACCGGGGACGGCCACGGTGGTCATGCTCGTGGCGGCCTTGGTGCTCGGCCTCGCCGGGGTGGGCCTCGGCGTGGCGGCGCTCGTCCGCATGCCGTCCACGGTGACCGGGCCGGCCGGGCAGCGCGGGCCGCGGGGCGCCAC
>JBOGGH010000326.1:0-3837 GCA_050743905.1 Acidimicrobiales bacterium | reverse complement strand
CCGCCGGGGGAGGCACCGGTCCCGAGGGCGGTGAGGCCGCCGCCGGCGATGCTGCTGGCGATGCCGGCGGGGGGGCACCCGGCGAGCCCGGTGAGGACGGCGGCGCACGGACGGGCGCGGCGCCGCAGGCCGGCGGGGAGGCACCGGAGGATCCCGATGCCGCGGTGCGGGCCCGCGGGGCCGAGCTGCTGGACCCGATCGTGGCCACGCTCGCCCGCCGCGTGAAGCGCGCCCTGCAGGACGAGCAGAACGCGCTCCTCGACCGGCTGCGCGGCAGCGGCGACTCGTGGTCCGAGGACCTGCTGGCCCCGGAGGAGGAGCAGCGGGCGCGCTACGTGGAGGCGGCCTCACCGGCGCTGAGGGACGCCGCCGCCGCCGGCATCGCCATGGCGCGCGAGCTGCGGGCCGCACGCGGCCGGCCACCGTCGCCGGACGCCGGGGCGGTGGCCGAGGCCGCCGAGGGCCTGGCGGCCACGGTGGTGACGCTGCTCCGACGGCGGCTGGCCGAGGGCGAGGACGGCGGCAGCGTGGCCCCCGCCGACCGCGTGGGTGCCGCCTTCCGCGAGTGGCGGGGCGAGCGGATCGAGCGGCTGGTGGGTGACTGCACGCTGGCGGCGTTCTCCAGCGGGGTGCTGACGGCGTCCGGCAAGGCGGCGGGCGTGCACTGGCTGGTGGGCGGCGGCACGCCGGCCTGCGCCGACTGTGACGACAACGCGCTGGCCGGTACCGTGCCGCCGGGCGACGAGTTCCCCACGGGGCACCGCCATCCGCCCGCCCACGCGGGCTGCCGCTGCCTGGTGCTCCCGACCCCCGGCTGAGCGACCGCCCGGCCTAGGCTCCTCCCGGTGCGCACCCCCCAGGACCTGCCGCCACGCGCCCCCAAGGCCCGTTCCGGGCGGGGGCGCTGGTGGGTGCTCGGCGCCGTCATCGTCCTGGTGGTGCTGCTGGCGTCGCTGAAGTCGCTGGCCACGCTCTACACGGACAGCCTCTGGTTCTCCTCGGTGGACCTGCACCGGGTCTGGTCCACGCTGCTCGGCATCAAGGTGGGGCTCTTCGCTTCCTTCGGGGCGATCTTCTTCGTCCTGCTCTGGGTCAACCTCCTGATCTGCGACCGCCTCGGTGCCGGGGTCCCGGCCTCGGACCCGGAGGACGAGCTGGTGCGGCGGTACCAGCACAGCGTCCGCCCGTACTCGGGCCGCGTCCACGCCGCGGTGGCCGTGGTGCTCGCGCTGATCGCCGCGTCCGGGACGGTGGGCGAGTGGGACAACTGGATACTCTTCACCCACTCGCAGAGCTTCGGGGTGAAGGACCCGCAGTTCGGCCTGGACGCGGGCTTCTACGTGTTCAAGCTGCCGTTCCTCGAGTTCCTGGTGAACTGGCTGCTGGTGGTGCTGGTGGTGGTGCTGCTGGTCACGGCGGCCTTCCACTACCTGAACGGGGGGATCCGCGCCCAGCGCACGCCGCCGAGGGTCCGGCCGGCGGTGAAGGTGCACCTCTCCGTGCTCCTGGCGCTCGTGGCCCTGGTGAAGGCAGCCGGCTACGTGCTCCAGCGCTACCAGCTCGACACCTCCACCAACGGCTACGTGGAGGGGGCGGGCTACACGGACGTCCACGCGCGCCTCCCCGCGCTGGAGTTGCTCTTCTTCGTGTCGCTCTTCTCCGCCGCCATCCTCCTCTACAACATCCGGCGCCAGGGGTGGACGCTGCCGGTGCTGGCCGTGGGGGTGTGGGCGTTCGTGGCCCTGGTCATCGGGGTGATCTACCCGGCCGTGCTCCAGGCGCTCAAGGTCAACCCGGCGCAGAGCACGCTGGAGCAGCCCTACATCAAGCGCAACATCACGGCCACCCGCGACGCCTACACACTGAACAACGTGAAGACCTCGACCTTCCAGGGCAAGGGCACGGTGACCCCTGCCGAGGTGGCGTCCAGCATGACAACGCTGGACAACATCCGCCTGTGGGACCCGGACCCGTCGATCTCCCTCCCCACCTTCCAGAAGCTCCAGGACCTGAAGTCGTACTACACCTTCCAGTCGGTGGCGGTGGACCGCTACACCATCGACGGCAAGGTCCGGCCGGCCGTGGTGGGCGTGCGGCAGATGAACCCCACAGACCTGCCGTCCACCGGATGGGTCAACACGCACCTCGAGTACACCCACGGCGAGGGGATGGCGCTGGCGGCGGCCAACGAGGCCAACGGCGACGGCCAGCCGGTGTTCTCCATCAAGGACGTGCCGCCGGTGTCCTCCAACGGGCTCCCGAAGATCACCCAGGCGGGCGTGTACTTCGGCATGAACGACCCGGGCTACGTGATCGCCGACAGCCGCCAGCCCGAGCTCGACTACCCCGCCGGCAACGGCACAGACCACACCAGCCACTACAAGGGCGACGGCGGGGTGGAGCTCAACAACTTCCTGACGAAGGCGGCGTTCGCCGTCCGCCTGGGCGACCTCAACATCCTGATCTCCAACCTGATCACCCCCCAGTCCAAGATGATGTTCATCCGGACAATCAAGGCCATGGCCCAGAAGGCGGCGCCGTTCCTGAGCTACGACGCCGATCCCTACCCGGCGCTGGTCGACGGGCACATCGACTGGATCCTCAACGCCTACACCACCACCGCCGAGTACCCGTACTCGCAGAACGCCGACACCCAGCAGACCCCGCCGGGGAGCGGGCTGCCCCCCAGCTACAACTACGTGCGCAACTCGGTGGACGTGGTGATCGACGCGTACTCGGGGAAGATGACCTTCTACGCCATGGACAACGACCCGATCCTTCGGGCCTACGAGGCGGCCTTCCCCGGCATGTTCGTCCCGAAGGCGCAGATGGGCCAGCAGCTCCAGGCCCACCTGCGGTACCCCGAGGACCTGTTCTCGGCGCAGGCCGCCGTCTACGGCCGGTACCACATCAGCTCGCCGTCGAACTTCTACACCGCCGGCAACGCGTGGAGCCTGTCGCCCACGGCGGGCGCGGGCTCGCCCACAAACGCCCTCGCCGTCACCGTGACCACCAACGCCCAGGGCGAGGTGATCGGCGGGAGCCTGCAGCGGATGTCCCCCCTGTACCAGGAGCTGCAACAGCCCGGGGTGCCGGGGCAGTCCTTCACCATCTCGGACGCCTACGTGCCGGCGGCGCAGGGCTCCTCGATCCAGAACCTCTCGGCCTTCATCATGACCAGCTCCAACCCGGGGCAGTTCGGGAAGCTCCACGTCTACAAGACGCAGCCGGGCCACAGCGTGGTGGGGCCGGCCCTCGCCGACTCGTACATCGAGGCGAACACAACCGTCTCCAAGCACATCAGCCTGCTGGACCAGCACGGCTCCCAGGTGCTGCTCGGGAACATCCTGATGGTGCCCATCCACCAGTCGATGCTCTACGTGCGGCCCCTCTACACGGAGTCCACCGGGAACCCCGAGCCGCAGCTCAGGAACGTCATCGCCGTGTTCGGCCAGCGGGTGAAGATGGCGCCCACGCTGGACGCCGCGCTGAGCGCGGTGCTCAAGACCCCGGTGGGCGCCACAGCGACACCGACATCGGGAGCGACAACATCGACATCGGGCAGCTCGACACCGGCCACATCCGGCGGCTCCTCGGTGGACCAGCAGGCCGCCGCGTACCTCACACAGGCGGACCAGGACTACGCGGCGGCGCAGAAGGCGCTCGAGTCCGGCACACTGGGTACCTACCAGAAGGACGTCGCCGCCGCCCAGCAGGCGGAGGAGGCGGCGCGCAAGCTCCTGGGGACGTCGAGCACGGCACCGGCCACCGGCACCGGCACCACCACCACGACGTCGCCGGGGAGCCACGCCAGCACGTCGAAGAAGAAGGGCTTGT
>JBOGGH010000325.1:0-3839 GCA_050743905.1 Acidimicrobiales bacterium | reverse complement strand
ACCTACGCCGACCTGGCCGCCCACGCGGCGCAGCGGGCCGTCGGCCCGGTCCAGGCGCCGTCGTCCCGGCGCCGCTCCTCTCCGGCACCCACATGAGGGCCATCCGTTCGGCCGGCGCCGTCCCCCTCACCTGGGACGACCTCCAGGAGCTACCCGACGACGGGTACCGTCGCGAGCTGGTCCACGGACAGTTGCTGGTGACGCCGTCGCCCACGATGGGGCACCAGAACGTCGTCTTCCAGCTCGGCCTGCTCCTGGGTAACGCCTGTCCTGTCGGCCTGAAGATCCTCCCGGCGCCGTGCGACTGGAAGCTCTCGCCCGAGACCGTGTTCGAGCCCGACCTCCTGGTGATCGACCGAGCCGACTACCACCCGGCCGCCGTGCTCACCGGGACGCCGCGGCTGGTGGTGGAGGTGCTCTCGCCCTCCACCCGTGACACGGACCTCAGCCTCAAGCGCCTCGAGTACGAGCGGGCCGGCGTGCCGGCGTACTGGCTGGTGGACACGGACCCGCCGTGCCTCACCGTCCTCCAGCTCGTCGACGGGACCTTCAGTGAGGTGGCGCGGGTGGAGGGTCCTGCGTCCTACCGGGCCGACCTGCCGTTCCCGGTCACGGTCGTCCCGGCGGATCTGCTGCACTGAAGGGCCGCGCCCTTCCCTGAACCTGGCACCACAACGGCCGCGAGGCGCCGGGTTCACACGCCGAGCACGGACGCTGTTCACGACAGCCGGACCTCTTGCCACCGCACCGCTTCTGCGTCCAGGACACCCGGGAGGATCCCGGCCGCACCCGGTGGCGACAGCCAGACGACCGCCTGCAGCCAATGGGCGGTCGCCACTGCTTCCAGGTTGAGCAGGTCCAGCGCGGGATGGCGGCCGGCGACGGCCACCATGAGCGGGACCACCTGGCGGGGCGGCGGGAGCCCGATCCCTTCGGGAAGCTGGAGCATCGAGGCGATCGCTCGTTCTTGTTCTTCGGCGGGGACATCGAGAAACGGTCCTGAGAGGCAGCCCCCGGCACCGGCCACCGAGGCGCGGCAGGCCCGGTAGTACCAGGACGCCGTCGTGTGGAGCCGTGCCCCGGGGCGGTCGAGGCCGACCAGCAGCTCCTCGATCAGCAGCCGGTCATCGAGGACGACGTCCACTACCGGTCGGCGAGGTCGGGATCGTCGATGGCCGCCAGCCCCACGTCATACCGCTCGGAGAGGACACGTTGCAGCTCGGCCCGGGCTCGATCCGCGCCGCCGGGCAGGACCAGCGCGGCGTTGCCGAGGTCGACGAAGGCCACCTCGCCACCGCCGTCGATGCCCCACCGGTGGCGGAGCTCGGCGGGCAGGCTGGTCTGGCCACGATTGGAGACTTTCGCGTGGACGACAGGAGCAGGCATAGCTGCATTGTATCGCCTGCTCGATTACAAGGCAGCACGAGCCTCGTCCCCAGGAGGGTCAACCACTCCCGGCATGCCCACCACGACTGGACGGCACCATTGCGTTATCGGACCCTACCGCCGGCAGGGTCAGGGAGCGTGGCGGGTCAGTGCGGGCAGGCACCGGCGGTGACCGTCACGTCCACGGTGGACGCCGAGTGGTCGTTCCCCACCGTGAGGTGCGTGGCCCCCGCATGCGACGTCACCCGCCCACCGGTGACCGTTGCGCAGTAGCCGTGGGGGTAGTGCCGCGAGACCGGGACGTAGACCACCGTGGGCGCCGTGACGGCGTGGTCGGCCCGGTAGACGAGGTGGAAGGCCGCCGTGGTGGGGTCGAACCCCATCGAGGTCGGCGTGCCGGCCACCGCCTGGGCGTAGGTCTCCGAGAGCACGTCGAGCTGGGCATTGGTGGCCGGGCCCGGAGGCCACAGGCCGGAGTCGTGCGAGCCGGTGGGGTCGTTGTACCGGAGCCACTGCCAGTACATCCAGCCCACGAGGTGGGCGTCGGCGTCGGCCACGATCCGGCCGATGTCGGCGGCGTCCGTGGTGGCCCCGAACTCGCTCAGGATCCACCCGGGTCCGTCGGGCTGCGCCGCCGACGCCGCGTTCGACCGGTCCTGGGCCGCCTCGGCGAACACCTGCTCCTCCGCCGGCGGGCATGTCTGGGCGTAGTTGGCCGGCTCCGGCCCGTTCGGCACGTGGAGCGGGCAGTAGTTGTGGAAGTTGTAGACGAGCCGGGGGAAGTCCATGGAGCCGATGCGGTTGGGGGTCCCGCCGCTCGTGGTGGTGTCCGGCTCGTAGTAGACGGCGTGGTGGTGGTCGGCGTGCTCGATCGCCGGGATCACCCCTGTGGCCGGGTCGTCGGGCGGGCAGCTCGTGATGGGCTGGCCGGCCTGGGTGGTCCCGGGGTGGGCGCGGCCGGCGTAGAAGCACTGCACCTCGGCGTCGAACGCTGTGTTCTGCCCTGTGTGGAGGATGACTGTGGGTGTGAACGGCTCGTTGAACGGGTCGTAGCCGATGACCCAGGAGTTCCCGGCCAGCCGGGACGCCACCTTGGACCAGATCTGGTCGTAGGCGCCCTGCAGGTTGCCCACCACGTCATTGTGCCAGAAGTGGCCCTGGGCCTGGGCCATGCCCGGGTCGAGCTGGTTCACGCCCCATGAGGCCACGTTGCGGTACGCCTTGGGGGTGATGCCGTCCGTGCAGACGGCCCAGTCCGGGAAGCCCTCACCGGCGAACACCTCGTTCATGGCGTCCTGGTGCATGTCCACCAGCGAGTAGATCCCGTGGCGGGCCAGGAGGGCGATCGTCTTGTCCAGCTTGGCCATGTAGCTGTCGAACACCTTGGCGCTGAACTGGTCGGGGCCCGCCGCCTTCGGCGTCCCCGGGGAGCAGATGGCCGGATCGTTCATGGGCGCCGTGCCGGGCTCGAGCCCTTTCCAGAAGATGCCCAGGCGCACCACGTCGAACCCGTCCGCCGCCATCGAGGACGCCTCGGCGTTCGTGAGCACGTTGGTGCCCTTGCCGCCCGTCACGATCTCGTACGGCGCCCGCTTGTACATGAGGTCCACGCCGTGGAGCAGCACCGCCCGGCCGTGTGCGTCACGGAGGAAGGGCCCGCCGGGGGCGCTGATGGGCCCCACCGGGCCGTCGGTCGCCGCTGGGCGCGACACCGCGCCGGCCGAGCCCGACCCGGACCAGGCGAGCACGGCCACCAACACAACCAAGACCAACGCTGCCACAAGCCGCCTGCGTCTCAACGTACCCCCCTTCGGATCTGGCGTCGCAGCCTACTGGGACCGCGGACGCGGCCGGGGGCAGCACCTGAAGTTCCCAACGTCAGATGGGCATGGCGAGGTGCACCAGTTCGTAGCTCGGTGGCGTCGGCGAGGCTCGCAACCGTCTTCAGAAGGCGGTCGAGCGGACCGTGCCGTTCGCGCTCATCGTCAACACCTTGGCCGTGGTCTGGTACGCGACGGTCGGGTACCACCCCGGCGACGTCGACGAGCGTCGCCAGCTCGCACCGTGGTACCGCGACGAGGCACAACCCTCGGTCCTCGACATGCTCGTCAAGCTCCGCTCGGTGATCATCGCCGGGTATTTTCGCTAAGGAGCACCCCAGCCGCTCACCGCTCGAGAAATCACCACCCTGCGCCTAGCCTGGGAGGACGTGACGGCGTAGGTGAGAAAGTCGAGCAGCCTATAGACCTACCAACATTTGAGGCCGCAAAGAGATCTGGAGGGACTGTCATACTGGGATATTGTTAGAACTCCAAGCTCCGCCGGATGGGCCATTATGTTCGTTGACCATCGTGTCGTTCGGACCTTCGAAGAACACCGTCGGTGCGTAGGCTGTGTCTGGGTTGAGGGCGACGGCTGGTGCCGAGCGCGCACTACCCGGAATGGTGGCGGAG
>JBOGGH010000324.1:0-3867 GCA_050743905.1 Acidimicrobiales bacterium | reverse complement strand
CTCCTGGAGGACGGCCAGCCTGGCTGACAGCCGGCGGCCGGCGGCCGGCGGCCGGCGGCCAGCCAGGCTGACGGCGGGCCCGGGACCCGCACCCGCCCGGGCCGCTAACGTTGACGCCCGTGTCAGTGACGGCCGACCGCGTGGCGGCAGGAGGGGGACGATGAGCGTGCTGCCCGACGTCATGCCGGCGGCCGTCTACCAGCGTCCGGGCGTGGTGACGGTGGAAGACCGGCCGGTGCCGCGGCCGGGCCCGGGCCAGGTGCTGGTGGAGGTGGACCACTGCGGCATCTGCGGGTCCGACATCCACATGCTGCTGGAGGGCTGGGGGGACAAGCCGGGCCTGGTGGCCGGGCACGAGTACTCGGGCACCATCGTGGCCTTGGGCGAGGGCGTGACCGGCTGGGCCGAGGGGGACCAGATCGTCTGCGGCACCACGCCCAAGTGCGGCCGCTGCCGCCGGTGCCTGGAGGGCAAGCCGTCCCAGTGCGAGAACCGCGACGGCACGATCGTGGACGCCCCCGACGGGGCCTTCGCCCGCTACACCCTGGTGCGGGCCGCCGCCCTGAAGCGCCTCCCCGAGGGCCTCTCGCCGCGGGAGGGCGCGCTGGCCGAGCCGCTGGCGGTGGCCCTCCACGGCATCACCCGCTCGGGGATCACCGAGGGCGACACCGCCATGGTGATCGGTGCCGGCCCGATCGGCGCCCTGACGATCGCCGTGCTGGTGACGCGGGGCATCGGGCCCGTGACCGCCGTCGAGCCCGGGGGGAAGCGCCGGGAGCTGGCCCTCGCCCTCGGCGCCGAGCGGGTGCTGGACCCCTCCGAGCTGCCCGTGTTCGACCCGTGGGAGCCCGAGCGCATCTCGGACCTGGCGGTCCACGTGGTGCTCGAGTGCTCGGGCCGGAAGTCGGCGATGGAGGCCGGGTTCCACCAGCTCCGGCGGGGCGGGACCCTGGCGCTGGTCGGGGCGGGCGTGCAGGCGCCCAGCTTCGACCCCAACCGGTTCCTTCTGAACGAGCTGACGGTACGCGGGTCGTTCATCTACGACCTCGACGGCTTCGACCGGGCGCTGGAGCTGCTGGCCTCCGGCGCGCTGCCCAACCACCTCCTCATCGAGCCGGACGACGTGCCGCTCGACCACATCGGGGACACCCTGGTGGGGCTGAAGGAGGGCCGGATCGCCGCCAAGGCCATGGTGGTGCCGCGGCTCTCGGATGCCGCCAACGGTGCCGGCGCGGCCGGCGGGAAGGAGGACGGCCGGTGAGCCACCCCTACTACCCCACCGGCACGCCCCACTTCAACCACGTGGCCATGAGCATGCCGGCCGACCTCCTGGACGACGCGAACCGGAAGGACATCTGCGCCTTCTGGAGCGAGGTGCTGGGCTTCGACGAGATGCCCACGATGACCGAGGACCGCCGCCGCCTCATCCTGAGCTGCGTCCACTGGGACCAGTTCATCTTCCTCATCGCCGACGACGAGCCGATGCGCTGCCCGCGCATGGACCACTTCGGCATCGCCGTGGGGTCCATGGAGGAGCTGCTCGGGGTCCGGGACCGGGCGAAGGCCTTCCAGGAGCGTGACCCCAGGGTGGACCTGATCGACCTGCGCTCGGACGACCAGGGCATGGTGACGATCCACTCGGTCTACGTGCGCCACCTCCTGCCGATGATGTGCGAGGTCCAGTGGTGGGAGTTCCCCGAGCGCGGTGCGGCCGCCGCGGCCGCCGTCCCGCCGGCCGGCTGAGGGGCGGGCCGGCCACCATCCGTCGCACCCTCGCGACCATGGCTTCCCGCCCGGACCCGCTGCACATCCGTCAAGGAAGGCCTCGATAGTCGAGACCAGGTGATCGGGGACCGCCGTCTCGCTTACCCGCTGGCGAAGGATGGCCGGATCCACCTTGCCGGCCCTCACGAGCTCTCGCACGAACCGCCAGTCCTTATCGCGGCCAGCAACCATCTTGGTGACGCAGAGGTCGTGGGGCTCGAGGCACAACCCGGCCACACCGTTGGTGTTCACGTTCGCGTACGGGATGAGGCGGTCTCGCCAGCCCGTCGGTGCGGTGATCGTGGTCGGCGACACGCCGTCCGCGTAGATGCCGAAGGACTCGTGGAAGCGCGAGAGCTCGCCCATCACACCGTCAACGAGGTCCGACTGCTCCGTGTCGCCGTCCAGGGGCAGGACGTCGACCTCGGCGGAAGCGGTTGCCGCAGCGGGCAACTCGACCTCGCGGTAGCTCGCCAAGATGGCCTGGCTCCCTACGATGATCAGCCGGTCGGTTGCGAGCAGATCCCCTGCGGCGCGGATCACGTGCTCGAACTGCTCGCGGTTTACGCGACCCGTCGCAAGGCACGAAGCACGCTCTGGCGCTCCTGTTCGCTCAAAATGCCGGCGAAGGGCGAGGTATGGCGCAGATCCACGCTGATCTGGTCGGGGGAGGTGAGCACGCGCAACACTCCCTCTACGGGCCCCCCGAGAAGGCGATCCCACGCCCCGACGTACGCCTGTGCGCGGCCGCTCCCGTGGACCTCGTAGAGCTGGTCGAGATTGCGCCGAGCCCGGTCCAACACTCGATCGGGATCTTGGACCAATTTCGCCGCGATGAGGCAACCAAAGGCCAGGCTCCTGCGGTCGGTGACGTTCATCGCTGCGAGGTCCCCACCGCCGCTGCGGCGGCGCCGGTAGTCCTCGACGTCGGACCGCGCGAAGCGCCTGTGGGTCCCCGCCCGCCAGCTCGGCAGCAGCCCGCTGTCGGCCAATGTCGCAACGTGTTGGCGAGAGGCGCCAAGCACCATCGCCGCCTGGGTCGTCGTCAGGATGTCGTCGTCACCCACCCGGTCAGGGTAGCCTCCAGACGCTATAAACGCCACAGCGGAGTGTTGCCAACCAGGCACTGGTGAGCTTGCAGAACGATCACCAGAGCCGTTGCGGATCGAGCAATGGGGCTACGCTCCCTGGTCGTGGCGGGAGAGACCACCTGCCTCCCGGGAGTTGCGGACGCCGAGCTCGCCGACGTGCTCGGGTTGCCCGAACGGCCGGGGGAGCCGTTGCTCACCCACGATCCTCGGATAGCGAACGCCCGGGGGATGCCCGTCGCCGTACTACGGCTCGGCTGGCGGTAACCCGAGGCCGGACCGACTGCGAATTGCACGAGTGCGATGAGATGCCTCACCGACTCCTACTCGCGGCGGTCAAGGACCACAAGGTGGGGGGCCCTGAGTGATGTGGACACGGACAGGGGGAACATAACCGGAGGTCCCGGGACAGGGGGAAGAACGTCGCCTGCGGACGGGGACGCCGCCTTCGAGTGAAGACGATGGTGCAGTGGTATCATGACACCATGTCCAAAAACTTCACTGTGCGGCTGCCGGACGACGAGGCGGCCGATGCCGAGGCGTTGGCGCGGGCCGAGGACATGAGCCTCAACGAGACCGTCCGCCAAGCCCTCGCTGAGGCTGTCGAACGCCGCCGCCGCGATCCCGCGTTCAAAGCGAGAGTCCGCCGGATCATCAAGGAGGACCGGAAGCTGCTCGAACGCCTCGCTCGGTGATCGCCTACTACTTGGACCTCACCGACTACCTGGCCATCGTGACGGAGGTGACCGGCCTCGACGCTGAAACGGCCATCAGGGTCACGAACCTCGAACTTGCCGACTCGGCGCTTCATGCACCGCGAGCCGGCTGGGGCGACACCGAATCTCTTCCTCGAATTCGTCGAGAAAGCTGCCGTCATCGTCACCCGACTCTGCAAGTGTCGCTTGCCAGCCACATGGGACCAGGTAGCCGTCGGCTTTGCCAGCGGCATGGGACCACCACCGTTGCCAGTTATGGGACCACCCTGACCATCCACCGACGCCGGCCGGAGAGACAT
>JBOGGH010000323.1:0-3881 GCA_050743905.1 Acidimicrobiales bacterium | reverse complement strand
GCCGGCGGGAGGACGCGGCGCGCATGGCAGCCGTCTTCGTCCTCGCCGAGGGCGGCCTCACCCGGTGAGGGGATGGCGCCGCGGCCCGCCGGCCCCGGCTTCCCGGACCGGCGGGCGGGACCGGGCCGGCTGGCTCAGCCCACCTCCGGGGCCCCGCGCCCGCCCCCCTCGCCCTCCGGCTCGTAGTCGAGCGAGAGCGAGTTGACGCAGTAGCGCAGGCCGGTGTCGGTGGGCCCGTCCGGGAAGACGTGCCCCAGGTGGCCGCCGCAGCGGGCGCAGGTGATCTCCGTCCGCACCATGCCGTGGCTGCGGTCGGTGGTCTCCACGACGGTGCCGGCGTGCATGGCCCGGTCGAAGCTCGGCCAGCCGGAGCCGGAGTCGAACTTGTCGCCGGTGGAGAAGAGCTCCGCCCCGCAGCCGGCGCAGCGGAACACGCCCTCGCCGTCCACGTGCAGCAGGTCGCCCGACCACGCCGGCTCCGTGCCCTTGCGCCGCAGCACCTCGTACCGGGCGGAGGTCAGCCGCTCCCGCCACTCCTCCTCGCCCATCTGGACGTCCGGCGTCGCCATGGCCCCACCTTCCCTGTCGCTCACGCCCCACCCCTCAACCCAGCACCAACAACCGTACGGCACCCGGCATTCCGGGGCCGCGACGACGTCCGATTGCGCGCTGGCCGAGGTGCTCGACTGCGAGCTCCTCACCGCCGACGATCGGCTCTCGAAGGCTCCCGGCATCAGGTGCCGCGTGCGCGTGCTCCACTGACCGGAGTGTTGTGCCCTCCACGGCCGGCCGGGAGCCGCGCGTGCCCGCCCTCTCGGGAACGGGGACGCCTCGGGCTCCAGCGCCGTGCACCGCTATGACGCTCACGTGGTGGGAGCTCCCCGGGTGGGTCGCTCAACCCGTCGTTCCCTCCGATCCGAGTGGAAGCCGGATCACGCAGACAAGGTGCTCCCGGAGACGATCGTCGGGGTCGGGAGCGATCGCGGCACCAAGGCTCTTGTTCACCGCCACCATGGGGACGTTGTCACGGTGGACGATCGAGCGCACTTCTCGGACGCCGGCCGCATCGGCCACCCGTATCACCGTTCCCTTGAGGAGAGCACCAACCCCGTGACCGGTGTGTCCCTCAGCCACGGCTACGACGGCGCATGTCCAGACGGGGATCTCGCCAACTTCCGACCAAGCAGCCACGCCCACGAGATCCGCGTCGATGAAGCCTCCGATTGCCTGAACGCGACCTGCCTCCAGCTCGACTGCCAGCCGAACCCGGATCATCTCTTCAGGAGGCTCGGTCCAGGGCTGCCTGTACCGACGGCACCTGAACGATGCCAACTGGCGACGGTGCTCGGGCCCCAAGACGGCGATCCGTAGTGCAGGATTCGCTTCAGGCAGAGAGGACGTCCTTCAGTGCCTGCTCGATGTCGTGTCGCCTCTCAGGGGTCGCGAAGGAATTCGGCCTGAAGGTGTAGGCGCGGGGATGCCCTTCGACGAGGCGCGTTGCCTCCGGGGAGAGCGGCCGGCCGGCGCTGACGCCGCCCACGCGTGCCTGCAGGTCCAGGGCCCACGTCTCCGCTCGGGAGGCCGCATGTGCCGCGTGGTCGAGCACGGCGCTGGCAATACGGGGGGCCGGGGTCCTGCGTAGCCGATGGAGGGTCGAACCGCCGAACACCCACGAAGTCTCGCGCAGCCTGGTGACGAGTGCCGTCATCCTGGGCCCGCCCTCCCACACGGAACAGAGAACCACCTGACGCACCGTCAGATCCGGGGGGTCGCGGTTGGTAACCTACGCGGGCCATGGACCTGCGCGACCGTCCCGAGGACGAGGCCTTCCGCGCCGAGGTCCGCGCCTGGCTGGCCGGGCACGTGGTGGGGGAGTACGCGGCGCTGGGCGGCCGGGGCGGCTCGGGGGACGAGACCTTCGGGCTGGAGGTGCGGCTGCGCTGGGAGCGCGAGCTGGCCGCCGGCGGCTGGACCTGCGTAGGGTGGCCGGCCGAGCACGGCGGCCGGGGTGCCAGCCTGGCCCAGCAGGTGATCTTCAACGAGGAGTACGTCCGCGCCCGGGCCCCCGGCCGGGCGGGCGTGGTGGGCGAGGGGCTGCTGGGCCCCACGGTGATCCAGTACGGCACCGAGGCGCAGCGGGCCCGGTTCCTGCCCCCGATCCGCCAGGGCACCGAGCTGTGGTGCCAGGGCTACTCGGAGCCGGACGCCGGCAGCGACCTGGCCAACGTGGCCACCCGGGCCGAGCTCGACGGCGGGTCCTGGGTGGTCACCGGCCAGAAGGTCTGGACCTCGCTGGCCCACCAGGCGGACTGGTGCTTTGTGCTGTGCCGCACCGAGCCCGGCTCCGCCCGCCACCGGGGCCTCTCGTACCTGCTGGTCCCCATGGACCAGCCCGGGGTGGAGGTCCGGCCGATCGAGCAGCTCACCATGACCTCGGAGTTCAACGAGGTGTTCTTCGACGGCGCCCGCACCGACCGGGCCAACGTGGTGGGCGAGCCGGGGGACGGCTGGCGGGTGGCGCTGGCCACGCTGGCCTTCGAGCGGGGCGTGGCGCTCCTGGGCCACCAGCTCTCCTTCCGCCGCGAGCTGGACCACGTGGTGGCGGTGGCGCGGTCGCGGGGGGTGGCCGGCGCCCCGGTGCTCCGCCAGCGCCTGGCCGCCGCCTACGCCGAGCTGGAGATCATGCGCTGGAACACGCTGCGCAGCCTCTCGGGGGGGGGCAGCCTCTCGGGGGTGGAGGGCCCCACGGCGCCGCCCGAGGCCTCCATCGCCAAGCTGTTCTGGGGCACCTGGCACCGCCGCCTGGGCGAGCTGGCCACGGACGTGCTCGGCCCGGCCGCCGGCGTGGCCGCCGGCTTCCCCTACGAGCTGGACGACGTCCAGCGGTCGTTCCTGTTCTCCCGGGCCGAGACGATCTACGGCGGGTCGAACGAGATCCAGCGCACGATCATCGGCGAGCGGGTCCTCGGCCTGCCGCCCGAGCCCAAGGCGGCGCGGTGAGCCTCGCCGGCTCGTTCCCGCCCCCCCCGCCGCCCCCCCCGCCCGGCGGGCACGGCCTGCTCGACGGCAAGGTGGGGGTGGTGACGGCGGCCGCCGGCACCGGGATCGGCTCGGCCACCGCCCGGCGGTGCCTGGAGGAGGGCGCCACCGTGGTGGTCTCGGACGCCCACGAGCGCCGGCTGGCCGAGTCGGCCGAGGAGCTCTCCGCCGTGGCCGGCACCCCCGTGCTCGGCGTGCCGTGCGACGTCACCCGGGAGGAGGACGTGCAGCGCCTCTACGCCACGGTGGTGGAGCGGCACGGCGGCTTCGACGTGGCGGTGCACAACGCCGGCCTGGGCGGCACCGTCCCGCTGGTGGACATGAGCGACGAGCAGTGGTCCCGGGTCCTGGACGTCACCCTGACCGGCACCTTCCGCTGCACCCGCGCCGCCCTCACTCACCTGCTGCCCCGACGGTCCGGATCGATCGTGAACAACGCCTCGGTCCTGGGCTGGCGGGCCCAGCCCGGCCAGGCCCACTACGCCGCGGCCAAGGCCGGGGTCATGGCCCTCACCCGCTGCGCGGCGGCCGAGGCGGCCCCGGCGGGGGTGCGGGTGAACGCCGTCTCGCCCAGCCTGGCCGAGCACCCCTTCCTGAACCGCGCCATCCCGGACGACGACCTGGCGGTGCTGCGCGACCGCGAGCTCTACCGGCGCGGCGCCGAGACGTGGGAGGTGGCCAACGTGGTGGTGTTCCTGGCCAGCGACTACGCCTCCTACATGAGCGGCGAGATCGTGTCGGTCTCGAGCCAGCACCCGTGAGCCGGAGCGGCCCGGCCGGCACGGGGACGGGGACCGGCGCGGCGGCTGAGGGCGGGGCCGCGGCGCCGGCCGCGCCCGGCG
>JBOGGH010000322.1:0-3916 GCA_050743905.1 Acidimicrobiales bacterium | reverse complement strand
CACCACCACCGCCACCACCGTCGGCGACCCCGGTGCCGCGCCACTGGCCCTCACCACCGGCCCCCGCTGTCCCGACCCCCACCAGGTAGCCGGCGTTGGCCCACGGGATCCTCGCCGAGCCGCCGCCGTGGCCGGTGTGGACGTTGCCACCGGTGCCGCCGATGCCGGCCATGCCGCTCCCGCCGTGCTTGCCTGTGGCGCCGTTGCCGCTCTTGCCGCCGTCGCCCGCGGTCCCTGTGCCGCCGCCGTGGCCGGCGTGGCCGCCACCACCGCCGGCACCGCTCCCGCCGGCCCCCGGCGCGGTGGCCGGGCCACCGGCCGTGGCGATGGCCTGCCCGCCGTTGCCGCCGTGGCCACCGGAGCTCGAGTCACCGCCCTGGCCGCCACCACCGCCGCCGCCGGCCAGCGCCAGGACGTTGGTGGTGGTGCACGAGCTGTAGCCGCTGATGCACGGGCCTGTTGTGGCGCTGGTGGCGAAGTTCTCCGGGGAGACGATCGTCGACGAGCCCCCCAGCCCCCCCACCTTGTCCCCGTGCTGGCCGTTGCCGATGCCCTGGTAGCCCAGGTAGTAGAAGAGCAGCGGGGTCTTGTACGTCGATTGGTAGGAGGTGACGGACGCCAGCGCCGTCTGGGCCTCCCCGGCCTGGCCGCCCGCCCCGCCGTGGGGCGACGCCGCCGGTGCCGAGGCCCCCGCGCCGCCCTTGCCGCCGAAGGCGGTGATCACGAGCGGCGTCGAGGCGGACACGCTGCTGCTGACGCCGCTGGCCTCGGTGACGAGGGTGCTGAGGGGGAAGAACGGCAGGCCCAGGGTGTTCGGTAGCTGGCACTGGATGCCGCCGACGACGGCGGAGCAGGTGGCCGAGCTGAACGGCACCACGTAGAAGGAGGCTGTGGCCGAGCCGCCTGTCGACACCTTCACGCTCAGGCTGGCGCTCTGGGCCCCGTTGGCCAGCGTGGGTGTGGCGGCCTGCCCGGGGCACTCCGTGAAGTAGAAGCCCGGCGGCACCGTGGCGGTGACGCTGTACGTCCCCGCGCTGACGTGGGTGGCCGGGAGGGGGTTGGCCTGCGCTGTGATGCCGGCCCCGGGCACCGAGATCGTCCCGCCGGTCGCCTCGGACGTCGAGGTCTGGAGGTCCGGCACGCCGTTGTGCGAGTACTGCTGGCACACGTAGACGTGCGCGGCGACGGTGCCTGTGCCGGCGGCACCGGCCGGTCCGGGACCGATGAGGACGAGCGCTCCGATCGCCGCCGTCACCACCGCCCCGCGGCCGGCGATCCCGACCATCGACCTCACACGAGCTTGCATGCCAGACCATCCTTTCCGTGCCGTTGACCGCACTGCCCTCACGACTGCTCGCAGGCCGGGGAGCCCCAGGGACCGCGTCGCCGGCCGGCCGCGCCGGTCGGCCGCAACAGCCATGGCCTCCATCCGGGACCCTCCCCGCATGTCGCCGACGGCGCCGGGAGCGGTCCGGCGACTGCCGCCCCCTGGACCGGCACCCGCACGGCCCGACCACCTCCCGGTCGCCGACCGCCGGACGGCGGTCACCCGCCGCCCGGCCCGACACTTGCTACCGTTGCTCACAATCTACCGGGACCGGCGCAGGTGCACAAGCGACGCCGCGGAGGGAGCGAGAGCGACGATGGCGAACCGGCAGCCCTACCTACCCGCCGCCAGGCGCAAGGCGGACATCCTCGCGGCGACCGTGGCCCTGCTCGCCGAGCAGGGACCCGCCGCGCTGACCCTGCGCCAGATCGCCGAGCGCGCCGGGGTGCCGCACACGATCATCGTGCGGCACTTCGGGGACAAGGCCGGGCTGATCCGACAGGCGACGCTCGGCGAGATACTCCGCTGGGCCGACGCCGTCCGGGCAGAGGACGATCCCGTCCGGGCGTTCGTCGCCGGCTTCCGGTACCTCTGCCGGCACCGCGTCTCGGGCACGGCGCTCGCCCTGGCACTGTCCGGGACGGCACGACCGCAGTCGGACCAGGACACGTTCCCCGTGGTGGAGACCCACGTCGAGGTCCTCGTCGCGGCCGGGATGCCGCGACGGGCGGCCCGCGACCTGGCGCTCGCGGCCGTCACGATGATCGGGGGCTTCGTGGTCGGCGAGGACTGGTGGGTGGCCGCGAGCCGGCGGCGCGGCGCGGCGGCGCGGCGCCAGGCGCAACGCGCCTTCGAGCTCCACCTCGAGATGCTCCTCGTCGCCGGCCTCACCCGGTCGTCCGGGGCGCCGGGAGTGAGCGCCGCGTGCGGTGGGCTAGCGTCCGGCCGGTGACCGCCTCCGGACCGCCGATCCGGCTCCTGCCGCGCCTGGACGCCGACAACACGTTCTTCTGGACCAGCGGCGCGGACGGCCTCCTGCGGTTCCTGCGCTGCCGGGCCTGCCGCACCTACGTCCACCCGCCGTCGCCGGTCTGCCCCTCCTGCCTGGAGGGCGGGCTGGCCCCGGAGCCGGTCAGCGGCCGGGGCGTGGTGGAGTCGTTCACGGTCAACCACCAGCAGTGGATCCCCGGCAGCGAGCCCTACGTGGTGGCCTGGGTGTCCATCGTGGAGCAGCCCGACGTGCGGCTCACCACCAACCTGGTGGGCGTGGAGCCCGGGGACCTGCGGGTGGGCATGGAGGTGGAGGTGGCCTTCGAGGAGCACGAGGGCGTCTACCTGCCACTGTTCCGGCCGGCCGGGTCGCCCGCCTGACCAGAGCCGCCCGGCGCCCCCTGCCCCCGGCGGAGCCCGGGGCGACAGCGGCCCGGGGTCAGCGCGCCAGCAGCTTCTCGATCTTCTCGAGGAGGCGCGGCAGCTCCACCGGCTTCACGTCGAAGTCGTCGCAGCCGGCGGCCAGCGCCCGCTCCTGGTCGCCGGCCATGGAGTGGGCGGTCAGCGCCAGCACGGGGATGGCGCGGGTCCCCTCGTCCTGCTTGAGCTCGGCGGTGGCGTCCCACCCGCTCATGACGGGCAGGCTCATGTCCATGAGGATCAGGTCCGGCGGGTCCGAGCGGGCCATGGCCAGGCCCTGCGCGCCGTCCTCGGCCACCGCCACGTCGTAGCCGCGTTTCGCCAGGCGCCGGGTGAGCATGTCCCGGTTCATCTCGTTGTCCTCCACCAGCAGGATTCGGGCCATCAGCTCCTGGTCCTCTCGTGCGCGACGACGGTGCGGCGGATCTCCTCGATCAGGTCGGAGAGCTCGTACCGTCCCTTCTGGAACACGTGGCGCACCCCGGCGCCCAGGCGCACCTGGTCGGACGAGGACACGTCCATGCCGGTCACCACGATCACCGGCACCGACCGCCAGACCGGGTGGTCGTGGAGGGCGGCCACCACCTCGAACCCGTCCATCTCGGGCATGGACAAGTCGAGGAGGATCAGCGACGGCACGGACTCGGCCAGCCGGGCCAGCGCCTCGCGGCCGTTCGCCGCCTCCACCACCTCCCACCCGGCGCGGCGCAGCGCCCGGCCGGCCATGTCGCGGGCTGTGGCCTCGTCGTCCACCACCAGGGCCACCGAGGGCGCGTCCACCTTGTACCGCTGCAGGACCGCCCCCAGCTCCGCGTAGTCGACCGGCTTGGTGAGGTACTCGGACGCCCCCAGGGCGTAGCCGAGGTTCTTGTCGTCCGTGATGGTGAGCAGGACCACCGGGATCGGGGCGAGATCCGGATCCCCCTTGAACCGCCGCAGGACCTCCCACCCGTCCATCCCGGGCATCATCACGTCGAGCGTGATCACCGAGGGGCGGTGCTCCCGGGCCAACGGGATGGCCTGCTCGCCGGAGGCGGCGGTGAGCACGGTGTAGCCCTCCCGGCGGAGGAACCGTGTGAGGAGGTCGCGGGCCGACGGGTCGTCGTCGACCACGAGGATCGTGGCCCGGGCGCCGCCGTCGCCGCCGCCGGCCCCCTCCCCGCGTCCCCCGTCCGTGGC
>JBOGGH010000321.1:0-3932 GCA_050743905.1 Acidimicrobiales bacterium | reverse complement strand
GGCTCGTAGAGCCGGATGGCGCGACGGAGCACCTCGGCCTGCGACGTGCCCTCTCGTTCGGCCAAGGCGGCCAAGCGGGCAATCTCCTCGTCGTTCAGGTACACGCTCGTTTTGTGCACTGACGTAGGGTAACACGTAGGGTGCCCAGCGTGAACACGACCATTGTGGGAAGCAGCCGTCGCTCAGGCTCTTGCCGTATCGTCCTCGACGCATCGGAGGGAAGGGTTTCGAGGAGTCGCGACCCTCGGGCACCTGATTCGGGCCGGTGGTGCCGGCGGCGGGGGCTGTGTGGACCTCGCGGACGCGGGAGCGCAGACGTGGGGGCCGGGTAGCATCGTCACGTGCCGGCCACCGTCCTCGCTCGTCCCGCTCGCCAGGTACTCAGCAAGAGCTAGCGGGCCGCCGGCCCCGCTCGAACACGAGCATGGCCGAGAACCCCTTTGGGAGCGAGGACGCGGCGCCACCATCGACGGTTGGGGCGACGGCGAGCGTGCCGGACGCGGATGACCTCACCGGACCTGGCAGAGACATCCAAGCTGGCTGTCCGCTGGCGCGCACGGGAAGGACCTGACTGCGGCATCTGGCGGCCCCGATAGCTACCCGCGTTTGAGCTTGAGGCCGATCGTGGGCACGAAGAGTGACGCGACGTATTGGGGCCAGAGGATCGCTCCGTTGCAGCGGAAGCGGATGCCCGTGCCATCTGCGGCGTCGAAGGACCGGGCGTGGCTTGAGTATCGGCCGGTTCTCACTTGGAGCGTGTGCGGGCCGGGCTCTACTGGTAGTTCAACGGTCTGGTTCCGGTCGATCGATCCGGCCGGGTTGCCGTCAAGAAGGATTCGAAACGGTTTGCGACGAAGCTCCGCGATGCCGACGGTCTCTCGTTCCAGTATGACCGTTGGTGACATTGTGGTCTCCGTAATCTTGTTGGACCAGAGGGTCTAAAGCTCGGCGCGGGCTTAGAGCGGTCAGCATGCTTAACGACCCGATGCGATAATATCCTGTGGGAGGTGTAATACGTAGGAGGATAGCTGTGCGTCTCAACAGCAAAGGACGCTCCTATGGATGTCAAGCCGTTGCGGGCTGATTCTCGAGAAGTCGGAAGAGCTCACGGGCGACGTAGCGCTTCAGGCATCGCTTGATCTCACGCGGGGTCTTGCCCTCGGCGGTGCGTCGCTTCACGTAGGCCTGCGTCTCCTCGTCATAACGGAGCCGGCAGATCACGATCGTGTGGAGCGCCCGGTTGAGTTGGCGATCGCCGTAGCGGTTGAGCCGATAGTGCGTCGTCACCTTGCCGGAGTTCGCGGGGATCGGGGCGGTGCCACCGAGCATGGCGAACGCGGCCTCCGAACGAAGACGCCCGGGGTGGGACCACGCGCAGAGCACTGTCGCGGCAACGATCGGTCCGACGCCGCGGCGCTCGAGCAGCTCTGGGTGCCAGCCGCGGACGATGGCGAGGATCGCCTTCTCGTGACGGGCGGCTTCGGCGGCGAGCTCGAGGGCTCGCCGAGCGAGGTCGCGCAGCACGCTTGCGGTGGTGCGCGTCTCGAGGTCGTACTCCTCACGGAGCCGCAGATGCGTAGCGACGCGCAGCATTGCCGGAAGGCCCTTGTCCCGCAGCTTTGAGCGGAGCTGTTCGGGAGCGGCGACGACGAGTGAGAAGAGCTGACGCTGGGCGTCGGTCGCCGACTCGACCGCCGAGCGCCGCGCCGCCAGCAACACCGAGAGGGCCTGGCGGTCGCCGGTCGAGCGGGGCGTGCCGAGCTTGGTGCGCGAGAGCGCCTCTCTCGCTGCCCGGATCGCGTCGAGCGGGTCGGACTTGGCGCCGTTGCGGCGCTTTTGTCGTTCGGGCCGGTCGAGCTCGACGACGAGCTCGTCGCTCTTGCCGAGATGGCGCGCAAGACCGGCGCCGTGGCCTCCGGTGCCCTCGATCGCCCATGCCCGCAAGCCCGAATGCTCGTCCGCGAACCGAACGAGGCGCTCGTAGCCATCGGGGGTCGCCTCGACGGTGATCTCGGCGAGCACACCGCCGGTCCGCGCATCAACTGCGGCAGCGCTATGCGTCGCGACGTGGGTGTCCACGCCGATCACGACGTCGACGATTTCGGAAAGACTGTCCATGCGTTGCTCCTTTGGTCGGAGGGACGTAGTCGGTTCCGGTCCGGACGGAGAAAGGCAGGACTGTGATGGGACACGCCGCCGGAGAACTCCGGAGGCGGTCAAGCTCCTGATCAGGCCAAGAGCTCCAACCGGGCCGGGGCCGGCGACCACGAGCGGACGAGTCCTTTCAAAGGCACGAAGCCAGTCAGGTCATGGGTCACGCTCGTAATCACCGACCCACAGCCCAGCAGTGTCACTGAGCTGCGAGGTGGATCCTCACAGTCAGCTCTGGCGGGGTGTCTGCAGTACGAGACGGATGAGCCGCTGCTGGACCTGGCCCGTCATCGCTTCCACGTCGCAGGTGGCCGCCACGCCGGTCCGTATGAGCCGCTGCCGCCGGAGCGGAACCGCTTCTGCTGCGGCTTCATCGCTCACCGCCAGCCTTGGCGCCTCGCCACCATCAGTCTCGGAGACCAGAACGGCGGGTGGCTGTCAGAAGTGCTGGGGTGGGCGGGCGTGGGTTGGGTCAGTCTCGGCGGAGAACCGCTGGCAGTCCGGGGAGACGCCCGCGACCCGAACCGGGGCAGCTCGCACAGTGACTGCGGGCTCATGGCCATGTTGAGGGTCGACTGGTTGAGGGCGCTGGTCGGCGAGCCGCTCGACGAACAGATCGAGGTGCCTCCCGGCCTGATGCTGGAGCTGGGCGAGACGGAGCGGTGGTGGTTCGCGAGCTCGCTGATCGCCATCGGGATCGACCGACAGACCTTCACTTACCAAGCGGCGACTGACGTGCTCACCTCGATGACGGCCTACGTGGACGACCAGGCCGCCCTGTCGATTCGACTGTCGTCGGTACAGCCGTTGTAGCCGTGGCCCGGGAGCGCCCCAGGCGTTCCCGCAGCCGAACCTCCTACGGAACGGTGACCGGCTCGTCCTGGCCGAAGAGCAGTTCGGCCAGATGGGGATGCGTCTACGGATCGTCGGAGGAGTTGCCAACCGGGGTGTCTGGTCGATGATCTCTGGAAAGCCGACTGCGGTGGAGGAGCAGCAATTGCCCGGCGGCAACGCCGGTGGCGCGATGCTGGTCGAGGGAACTCGATCGAACGCTCGACCAGGTACGATGCGCGGGATCGTCGGGTATTCCGGCCACACAGACGTGTGTTGATTAGCCCGCCTTTCGGGTTGACCGCTTGATCGCGCGAGCTGCTCGCAGGCCCTTCTCCAGCGCCTCCATCAGGTCCTCGACCGCGGCCCCCGATTCGGGCTCGTCCAAGCGCTCTTGGACCCAGCGGCGCACCAGCTGGGTGACGCCCACACCTTCTGCTCCGGCACGCTGGCGGAGGCGCACGAGATCGGTGGCGTCGAAGCGCACCGCCAGTGACGACTTGGGCTCGCCGCGGCGAACCTCGACCCGGTGGAGCTCGGACAGGTCGTGGTCGGCCTCGTCGAACGCCCGGGCATCGTCCTCATAAGGCCAGTTGTCAGTGGTCATCTCTGCTGCTCCTTGGCTTGTCGGTAGCTTCGCTCCTCTTTGGCGGTCATGGACGGGCAGTCACCGGGTAGCTGCGCCCGCCTGCAGGAGTGTCGAGGTAGACGGCAATCAGGCGCCCGGCCTCGCTGTGTCCGAAGGCGACCAGCCTCCCGAGTCGATCGGGCTCGCCCGCGTCGAAGAACAGGGTCTCATCGCCGAAGACGACTTCTTCGACCTCCTACGGGGTCACCTGGTGGAGGGCGATGTGTGCGACGTTGTGGTCGTCCCACAGGAGCTCGGTGATCTCGGCCACGACCGCTCAGTGTAGTGCGTTCGCAGCGCGAGACGCAGTACGAACGTATTG
>JBOGGH010000320.1:0-3939 GCA_050743905.1 Acidimicrobiales bacterium | reverse complement strand
GGGTGGGCCCTGGTGGCGAGGGAGGCGGCGGCCACCGGGACCACCCCGGTGTCGACCGGGCCCGGGACGTGCCGGGCCCGCGCCGGGCCCGCGCCGGCCACCGTGGCCACCGTGGACGGTCCGGCCACCGCACCGGCCACCGCACCCGCCGCCGGCGGGACGGCCACGACGGTGGTGGGGTGGCCGAGGGTTGTGGGCCAGTGGTCCACTGCGGCGAGCACGAACCGGTCCCCGGGCAGGCCCAGGTGGTCCGCGTAGCGGCGGAGCGTGCGGAGGATGGCGACGCGGTCCGGGATGCGCTCCACGGTCCCGGTCTCGATCGCCTGGAGCTGCTCGAGCGGCAGCCCGGTGCGGGCGCTGACGTCCTCCAGCCGGAGGCCCTGGCGCGTCCGGGCCCGTCGCAGCGTGCGTGCGAGCTCCGGTACGGAGGCCGGCATCCAGCGCGCGTCGCCGCGGCGGGTGCCGACGTCCCGATGCCGGTTCACCTGACCCTTCCTCCTCTGACGCGCGCCAGCGTACCCTTCCCCCCGACCAGGCTAGAGAGCCGGGGGGCCGGCCGCCGCGCGACGCCCCTCGCGGCCTGCCGGTTGCCAGACTTGCGCCGTGCTGGTCCTGCTCGGCGTGGGGTTCCTGGGCGGCCTCATCACCGGGCTGTCACCGTGCATCGTGCCGGTGCTCCCGGCGGTGGTGGCCGGTGGCTCGAGCGGGGCGAGCCGTCGCCGCCCCTACGCCGTGATCGCCGGGCTGGTGGCGAGCTTCAGCCTTTTCACCCTGGTGGGGGGCCAGCTCCTGCGCCTGCTCCACCTGCCCCAGGACGTCCTGCGCGACCTCGGCATCGGGCTCCTGCTGCTCCTGGCCGTGGGCCTGGTGGTGCCCAGGTTGGGGGAGCTGCTGGAGCGGCCGTTCGCCCGGCTCGGCTCGGGCCGGGTGGCCCACGCCGGCGGCGGGTTCGTCCTCGGGGCCAGCCTGGGCCTGGTGTTCGTGCCCTGCGCCGGCCCGGTGCTGGCCGCCATCTCGGCGGTGGCGGCCACCGACCGCGTGGGCGTCACCGCCGTCCTGCTCACCCTGGCCTACGCCCTGGGCGCGGCCGTCCCCCTGCTGGTCCTCGCCGTGGTGGCGCAGCGGGCCACGAGCGGCTGGGGCGCCCTGCGACGGCGGATGCCGGCCGTCCGGCGGGTGGCCGGGGTGGTGCTGGGCCTGACGGCCGTGGTCATCGCCCTCGGCCTCACGACGCCGCTGGCCGACGTCCCCGGCTACACGAGCTCGCTGGAGGACCACGTGGAGCAGTCGGCCGGCGTGTCCCGGCAGTTGGCCGGGCTGCAGGGGGAGCACGGCCAGAACGTCGCCGCCGGCCAGACGCCGGCCGCCGGGGCGCTGCCCGCCCTGGGCCAGGCGCCGGACTTCACCGGGATCTCCCGGTGGCTGGGCACGCCCGGCGGCCGGCCGCTCTCGATCGGGGGCCTGCGGGGGAAGGTGGTCCTGGTGGACTTCTGGACCTACTCGTGCATCAACTGCCAGCGCGAGCTGCCGCACGTCGAGGCCTGGTACCGCGAGTACCACCGCTACGGGTTCGAGGTGGTGGGGGTGCACACCCCCGAGTTCCCGTTCGAGCACGTGGTGGGGAACGTGGCGGCGGCGGCGCACCGCCTGGGCGTGCGGTTCCCGGTGGCGGTCGACAACGGGTACAAGACCTGGGACGCCTACCGCAACGAGTACTGGCCCGCCGAGTACCTCGTGGACCAGGACGGCGAGATCCGCCACACGGCGTTCGGCGAGGGCGGGTACGCGACGACCGAGCAGGACATCCGCCTGCTGCTGATGGCGGACGGCGCCCACCACCTGCCCCCGCCCACCGAGGTGCCGAACCGCGAGCCCACCCAGGAGGTCACGACAGAGACCTACCTCGGCTACGCCCGGTTCGACGGCGAGCGGTACATCGGCTCGCCGGTGATGCCCCGGCGGATGGCCGCGTACCGGCTGGCCGCCTCGGTGCCCACAGACGACCTCTCGCTCGGCGGGGCCTGGACCCAGGAGCCGTGGGAGCTCACGGCCGGGCACGGGGCCGAGCTGGCGCTGCGGTACCAGGCCAGCGACGTCTACCTGGTCCTGGGCGGCCACGGGACGGCGCAGGTCTCGGTGGACGGCGTCCACCGCGCCACGGTCGACGTGGCCGGGGTGCCGGACCTCTACACCCTGCTCGCCTCGGCCATGCGCACCAACGGGCTGCTGACCGTCCGGCTCTCCCCGGGGGTCATGGCCTACGACTTCACCTTCGGGTGATACCGGGCCGCCGGCGCGACCCGGGCCGGCGTCAGAAGAGGTGCAGCCGGGAGAGGGGCCAGACGACGGCCACCACCTTGCCCACCACCAGCGAGCGGGGCACCTGGCCCCAGTAGCGGCTGTCGCACGAGCGGGCGCGGTTGTCCCCGAGCACGTAGTAGTGGTTGGGCTCCACCACGGTGGGCTCGATGGCCCGGCCCAGGACGGTGCCCGGCGGGAGCCACGGCTGGGGGATGGGCCGCCCGTCGATGAGGACGGCGTTCCCGCGCGAGGAGATGTGGTCGCCGGGCAGGCCGATCACCCGCTTCACCAGGTCGGGGACGACCGGGCCGCCGCAGTGCTCGGCTGGCGGCCGGCGGAAGACGATGACGTCGCCCCGGCCCACGGCGTGGAGGTGGTAGCTGAGCTTGTCCACCAGGATCCGGTCCCCGGGGCGCAGGGTGGGGAGCATGGATGTGGACGGCACGTAGAAGACCTGGACCACGAAGGCCCGGAGGAGCACCGCCAGGACCACGGCCACGACGAGCAGGACGCCGAGCTCCAGGAGCCATCGCCGCCGCCGGGCCGCCGGGGACCGCGCCGCCCGCCCGGCCCCGGGTTTGGGCAGGTTGCCGGGGAATGCCGCATGCAGCGGGCCGGTTGGGGATAATTGGCGTAGAGCGGAGCGCGGCCGGCCAGGCCCGAGTGCTGATCGCCCGGGCTCCGCGGGAACCGGTAGTCGGGAGGCGAGCAGAGACCATGACGGTCGAGATCCTCCTCGCCCTGGTGGCGAGCCTGTTCACCGCCACGTCGGCGGTGGCGCAGCGAGTCGCGGCCGCCCCCGCGCCGGGCGAGATCTCGTTCAGTTGGCGGCTGGTGCTCTACCTGGTCCGGCGCCCCATGTACTTCGTGGGGATCCTGTGCATGATCGGCGGGTTCGTCTTCCAGCTCGCCGCCCTCCACGTGGGCGACCTGAGCCTGGTGCAGCCGGTGATCGCCACCGAGCTGCTGTTCGTGTTCGGCTACCTGGCGCTGCGGGGCCGGCGCCAGCACCGGGTCCATCCCCGAGACTGGGTGGCGGCCGCCGGCATGGCGCTGGGGCTCGGCATGTTCCTCTACCTGGCGCACCCCTCGGGCGGCTCCGCCACCAACGCCACGGCGTGGCGGTGGATCCTGGCCGGGGCGTCCGTCTTCGTGGCCTCCGGCCTGGTGGCGGCGATCGCCATCGCCCCCGCCGGCCGCCGCCGGCCGCCGTCGCCCTCGCGCAAGGCGGCGCTGCTGGCCATCTCGGCCGCCATCGCCTGGGGGTTCGTGGCCGCGGTGGTCAAGGAGCTCAGCGTCCACCTGGGGCAGGGCCTGTACGCGGTGTTCACGAACTGGTCGCCCTACGTCCTGGTGCTCTCGGGCATCGCGGCCATGTTCCTGGTCTCCAATGCCTTCCAGGCCGGCCCGCTGGCCGCCTCCCAGCCGGGGCTGACGCTGGTGGACCCGCTGGTGGCCAGCCTGCTCGGCGTGACGCTCTTCGGCGAGCACATCCGCACCGGGGCGCCGTACCTGGCCGGCGAGGTGATGGCCGCGTTCGTGCTGGTGGGCAGCGTGGTGCTGCTGGCCCGCAGCCCGCTGATCCAGTCGACGTCGGCCGAGGAGGAGGGCTCGGCAGCCGGCGCCCGGGCGCCGGAC
>JBOGGH010000319.1:0-3963 GCA_050743905.1 Acidimicrobiales bacterium | reverse complement strand
CCCCGGGCCGGCCGCCTGGCGGGCCGGGGTGCCGCGGCCGGCGGTGCCGCCCTCCTCCCACCGGCGGGCCACCCCCCACGCCCGCGGATGGTAGCCCTGCCGAGCCCCCGGACGCCGCCGGACGCCGCCGGTCAGGCCGGGACGTGGGAGAACGTGTCCGGGTCGGGACCGGTCCGCTCGTGACGGTCGAGGGCGTCGATCGCCCCCATCTGCCCCCCGTCCAGCTCGAAGTCGAACAGCGCGGCGTTCTCCTCCATCCGGTCCCGGTGGACCGTCTTCGGGAACACCACGTCGCCCCGCTGGAGGTGCCAGCGGAGCACCACCTGGGCGGGCGTGCGGCCCACGGCAGCGGCCACCCCGGTCACCACCGGGTCGTCCAGCACCCTGCCGCGGGCGATCGGCGACCACGCCTCGGTGACGATCCCGTGCTCCCGGCCGAAGGCCCGCAGCGGCTCCTGCGCCAGGTACGGGTGGACCTCGACCTGGTTGACGGCGGGGACCACGCCCGTCTCGTCGAGGAGCCGTTGGAGGTGCGCCCGCTGGAAGTTGGAGACGCCCACCGCCCGCACCCGGCCGCCGTCGAGCAGGTCGACCATCGCCCGCCAGGTGTCCACGTAGTCGACGTCGATGGTGGGCATGGGCCAGTGGACGAGGAAGAGGTCCACGTACCCGAGGTCGAGCGCCGCCAGCGTGCCCTCGAAGGCCCGCGCCACCTGCTCGGGCGCGTGGAAGCCGTTGTTCAGCTTGCTGGTGACGAAGACCTCGTCGCGACCGAGGCCCGAGGCGCGGACCGCCCGGCCCACCTCTGCCTCGTTGCGGTACATCTCGGCGGTGTCGACGTGGCGGTAGCCCACCTCCAGCGCCTCACGGGTGGCGCGCTCGGCGCCCTCGGGCGGGATCTGGAAGACGCCGAACCCGAGCTGCGGGACGGTCACGCCGCCGTGCAGCGCGATCGACGGGACGGTGGAGGGTGTGATGCTCATCGCGCCACCGTAGCGAGCGGCGCGGCCCGGCGGCGGCGCCCTACCCCACGGCGCCGGACGGCACCAGCGTCGCCCCCCCGTCCACCACCAGCACGTGGCCGGTGATCCAGGACGCGGCGTCGGAGGCCAGAAAGAGGGCGGCGTCGGCCACGTCGTCGGGGCGGCCGAGCCGCCCCAGCGGGGTCAGCCGGGCGATCTCGTCCTCGCGTCCCTCCCAGAGCGCCCGGGAGAGCTCGGTGGTGACCAGGCCCGGGGCCAGCGCGTTGACCCGCACCCCGGGGCCGAGCTCGAACGCCAACTGCCGGGTGATGTGGACCACCGCCGCCTTGGTGACGTTGTACCACCCGATCCCCGGCTCGGGGGCCAGGCCGCCCACCGACGAGACGTTCACGATCGCCCCGCCGCGCTCGGCCATGACGGCGCGGTGGGCCGCCTGGGCCCATACGAGGGTGCCGGTCTGGTTGAGCGCCACCGTCTTGTCGGCACGGGTGCGGTCGATGTCGATCATCGGCCCGTAGTACGGGTTGGTGGCGGCGTTGTTCACCAGCACGTCGAGGCCGCCGAACCGCGCCACGGTGGCCGCCACGCAGGCCGCCGCCTGCTCGGGGTCGGCGGCATGGGCCACGTGCCAGGCCACCGGCCCGTCGAGGCCCTCCAGCGACGACGCCGCCGCGGCGAGCGACTCGGCGGAGCGCGACGAGAGCATCACCCGCGCACCCGCCTCGGCGAACCGCCGGCCCACGGCCAGCCCTATGCCCCGGCTCCCCCCGGTGACCAGAGCCGTCTTCCCATCCAGGCGCAGATCCACTGGCGGCTACCCTACCGATGCGGCCCGGATGCCGTTGCGTGTGATCGCCGCGCGCTCCGTCGAGAGGAGGTCCCGTGGACTTCGAGATGTCCCCGCAGGCCGCCGAGCTCCACGACCGGCTGGCGCGCTTCCTGCACGAGCGGGTGATCCCGGCCGAGGTCGAGTACGACCGCTTCCGGGCGGAGCGGGGCCCGGCCGACCACACGCTGCCTCCGGTGGTCGAGCGGTTGAAGGGGGAGGCCCGGGCGCTCGGGCTCTGGAACCTCTTCCTCCCCGACGTCTCCGGCCTCTCGAACGTGGACTACGCGCCGCTGGCCGAGCTCACCGGCTGGTCCTCCGAGCTGGCCCCCGAGGCGCTCAACTGCGCCGCCCCGGACACCGGGAACATGGAGCTGCTCCACCTCTTCGGCACCCCCGAGCAGCGGGAACGGTGGCTCCAGCCCCTCCTGGACGGCGAGATCCGCTCCGGGTTCGCCATGACCGAGCCGGACGTGGCCAGCAGCGACGCCGCCAACATCGAGTGCCGGATCGAGCGCCACGGGGACCAGTACGTGGTGAGCGGCCGGAAATGGTGGACGAGCGGCCTCATGGACGAGCGCTGCCGGCTGCTCGTCGTGATGGGCAAGACCGACCCGGACGGGCCCAGGCACCGGCAGCAGTCGATGGTGCTGGTGCCGGTGGACGCCCCCGGCGTGGAGGTGGTGCGCGACCTCACCGTCTTCGGCTACACGGACCAGCACGGCCACGGCGAGGTGCGCCTGGACGGCGTGCGCGTCCCGGTGGGCAACCTCCTCGGCGAGGAGGGCGGCGGCTTCGCCATGGCGCAGGCACGGCTGGGACCGGGCCGGATCCACCACTGCATGCGGGCCCTGGGCGCCGCCGAGCGGGCCCTCGAGCTCCTCTGTCGCCGGGCGTCGTCGCGGGTGGCCTTCGGGCGGCCGCTCGCCGACCAGGGGATGGTGCAGGAGGCGGTGGCCGAGTCGCGCCTCGCCATCGAGCAGGCCCGCCTGCTCACCCTGAAGGCGGCGTGGCTGATCGACCGCCACGGCGCCATGGGGGCCGCCCGGGAGATCGCCGCCATCAAGGTGGCGGCGCCGCGCGCCGCGCTGGCGGTCATCGACCGCGCCATCCAGGTCCACGGCGGGGCCGGTGTGGGACCGGACACCCCGCTCGGGAAGATGTGGGCGTGGCACCGGGCCATGCGCATCTTCGACGGCCCGGACGAGGTCCACCTCCGGTCGCTCGCCCGGGCGGAGCTGCGGCGCCACGAGCCGGCCGCCGCGGGGACCCGGGCGGGCGGCGCGCCCGGCGCCTAGAAGAACGCCTGGTCCGGGTCGAGCAGGTAGCTGGTCATCTTGCGGTAGAGCGTGGACCGCGAGATGCCGAGGTCGCGGGCGGCCAGCACCTTGTTGCCCCGGGACCGGCCCAGCGCCGAGAGGATGGCCTCCAGCTCCACCTGTTCCATGGCGGTCAGGTGCCGGCGCTTGGAGTGCACGGCGATCTCCGGCGGCAGCATCTCCACGGTGACCTCGCGCCCACCCGAGGTGGCCGTCACCGCCCGCACCACCGTCTCTAGCTGGCGCACGTTCCCCGGCCACGGCGCCCGCTTGAGGGCCACCATCGCCTTCTGGGAGAGGACCGGCGCGGCGCCGGCGTGCCGGTGGCCCACGTGGGCCACCAGCTCGGGCACGTCCTCGGTGCGGGCGCGCAGCGGCGGGAGGTCCAGCCGCACCACGCCCAGCAGGTCCAGCAGGCGCTGGTGCGGCGCGTCGGCGGTGTCGTGGTCGACCGGCGCCGTGGTGGCCATCACCCTCGGGGCGGCGCCGGTGGCCACGTGGGCCTCGAGGCGGGCCGAGAGGGCGCGGGCCGCCGGCGCCGCCAGGGCGTCGATGTGCTGCAGCAGCAGGGTGCCGCGCCCTGTGGCCAGGGCAGTTTCCACCACGTCGGGGAGCCCGTCACCGGGTGCCGCCGCGCAGTCCACCACCGCGCACGGGTGGTCCGGCAGCCCGAGCCGGTCGTGCATGGCCCTGGCCAGCGTGGACTTCCCGGTGCCCGCCTCGCCGGCCAGGAGCACCGGGTCGCCCGAGCGCACCTGGGCCGCGGCGGCGGCCAGCACCGCCGACCAGGCCGGGCTGCGGCCCACCAGCGGCGTGCCCGCCCACGGTGCCGGGC
>JBOGGH010000318.1:0-3965 GCA_050743905.1 Acidimicrobiales bacterium | reverse complement strand
CGGCATCCCCATCTCGCCCGGCGGCGTGGCGGACACGGTCGACGAGGCGGTGGCCCGCGCCGAGGAGGCCGGCTACCCGGTGGTGGTGAAGGCCCAGGTCAAGGTGGGCGGACGGGGCAAGGCCGGCGGCGTCAAGCTGGCTGCCGACGCCGACGAGGTCCGCCTCCACGCCGGGAACATCCTGGGCCTGGACATCAAGGGCCACGTGGTCCGGCGGCTGTGGGTGGAGCACGCCTCGGACATCGCCCGGGAGTACTACGCCAGCTTCACCCTCGACCGGCCCAACAAGCTCCACCTCGGCATGCTCTCGGCCGAGGGCGGGGTGGAGATCGAGGAGGTGGCCGAGACCCACCCGGACGCCATCGCCAGGCTGCACGTCGACCCGGTGAAGGGGCTCGACGAGGCCACCGCCCGGGAGTGGGTGGACCGGGCCGACCTGGACGACGGGGCCCGGGAGCAGGCGGCGGCGCTGCTGGTGAAGCTCTACGCCTGCTACGTGGAGGGCGACTGCGACCTGGCGGAGATCAACCCGCTCATCCTGACCCCGGACGGGCGCGTGCACGCGCTGGACGCCAAGGTGACCCTGGACGACAACGCCGCCTTCCGGCACCCCGAGTGGGAGGAGTACGCCGCCACCGAGACCGAGGACCCCCGGGAGCGGATGGCCAAAGAGAAGGGGCTCAACTACATCGGCCTCTCGGGCACGGTGGGGATCATCGCCAACGGCGCCGGCCTGGCCATGAGCACCCTGGACGTGGTCACCCAGGTGGGCGGCACCGCCGCCAACTTCCTGGACATCGGCGGCGGGGCCAACGCCGACGTCATGGCCGCCGCCCTGGAGGTCATCAACGCCGACCCGGCCGTCCGGTCCATCCTCGTCAACATCTTCGGGGGCATCACCCGGGTGGACGAGGTGGCCAAGGGGGTGATCGAGGCGCTCGCCCGGGTGGACATCACGTCGCCCATCGTGCTGCGCCTGGACGGCACCAACGCCGACCAGGGCCGGGCGCTGCTGGCCCCCCACCTCTCGGCAACGCTGCAGGCCGAGCCCACCATGCTGGACGCCGCCCGCCAGGCCGTGGCCCTGGCCGGCTGACCTCCCACCCCCCGCACGTCCGGCCCGGCCGGCCCAACGCACAAGGACACAAGGACACAAGGAGCGATCGTGAGCATCTTCGTCGACGAGACCACCACCGTGGTGGTCCAGGGCATCAGCCCCACCAGCCAGGGCCTCTACCACGGCCTGCGCAACCGCGCCTACGGCACCAGGGTGGTCGCCGGCACCAACCCCAAGCGCGGCGGGGAGGAGATCGAGGGCATCCCGGTCTTCGCCTCGGTGAAGGAGGCCGTGGCGGCCACCGGGGCCACGGCCTCGTTCATCTCGGTGCCGCCGCCGCACGCCGCCGCGGCGATCATCGAGGCCGCCGAGGCGGGGATCGCCTTCGTGGTGTGCATCACCGAGGGGATCCCGGCCCAGGACGAGGCCCTGGCCTACAACCGCCTGGTGGAGGAGTTCCCCGGCACCCGGCTGCTCGGCCCCAACTGCCCGGGCATCATCTCCCCGGGGAAGTGCAACATCGGCATCACCTCGGGCGACATCGCCCTGCCCGGCGGCCCGGTGGGCATCGTCAGCCGCTCGGGCACCCTCACCTACCAGGCGCTGCACGAGCTCTCCCAGCAGGGCGTGGGCCAGACCACCTGCGTGGGGATCGGCGGGGACCCGGTCCCCGGGACCAACTTCATCGACTGCCTGGCCGCCTTCCAGGAGGACCCGGACACCAGGGCGGTCATGATGATCGGGGAGATCGGTGGCTCCGAGGAGGAGCGGGCAGCCGAGTTCATCGCCGAGCGGGTGACCAAGCCGGTGGTGTCCTACGTGGCCGGGGTGACCGCCCCGCCCGGCCGGAAGATGGGCCACGCCGGGGCCATCATCTCCGGCTCGCAGGGGACCGCCCAGGGCAAGATGGAGGCGCTGGCCGCCGCCGGCGTCACCGTGGCCCAGAACCCCACCGAGGCGGGGGAGAAGATGGTCGAGGTGGTCAAGGCCCTGGGGTAGCCGGGGCCGGGCAGTCCACGGCGACCTCGAGCGCACGGCAGATCTCGTGCATGCGGACGTCGGCGAGCCTGCCCATCCGGTCGACGAGCACTGCGACCGAGACGCTCTCGACCGAGTCGAGGTTGACGGCGCAGCGCCGGGGGACCGGGTCGTCCCCGGGCTCGAGCACGACCTCGCTCGCCAGCCCCCGGACGGTGGTGGTGCAGGGCGCGACGAGGGCCCGGCCCAGCCGCGGGACGGCAGCGTCCCGGGAGAGCACCACGACCGGCCTCCTGCCGATCGCGGGGGGTTCGCACCACCACACCTCGGCGCGCCGGGGCCGGTCGGTCACGTACGCGACGCGGCCTCGCGGAACGACGCGAGGTCGCCCCACTCGTCGGGCTCCGTGAGGGGACGGCGGTCGTACGCGGTGTAGGTCGCGTCGATCTCGGCCGACCGGTGCCGGTCCAGCAGCGCCCCGAGCGCGGCGTCCAGGAGCGCGGCGTCGCTCCGCCGGTCCTCGAGGGCCCGGGCGGCGCGGAGCAGCGATGCGTCCACCGTGGTGCTCACCCGCTCCCGTGCCATGCCATAAACGTAGCATAACCATGCCACTACGGTGGCCGGCCGGGTGCGGCGTCCGGTTCAGCCGCGGCCGAAGACGTCCTTCCCGAACGGCCTGAGCCCGGGCGCCGCCGTCCACCCGAGGTGGCCGTGGCCGACCGTGCCGCCGGTGGTGAGGCCCAGCAGGTCCTCGTAGCTGCGCAGCGCCGAGTAGTGGTTGTAGCGCCCGGTGGCGTCCACGTGGCCCGGCGTGACGTAGCGGGCGTCGAGCAGCAGGGCGCCCACCCGGCCGCCCCCCCGGAGCCTGGGCGTCGGTGGTGGCCGAGGCGTCCCCCGGGGCGGTGGTGTTGGGCCCGGCCTGCTCGTGGCAGCAGGCGTCGGTGTATGTGGGATGGGTGGACGGGTCGACGTCGGCCTCGTCGAAGGTGATCACCACCAGCATCGACCCCGAGCGGTAGGTGGGCGAGCCGAGGATCGTGGGCATCCAGTGCTTCAGGAAGTCGTCGGCGCCCACCAGGCCGCCCTGGTGCGTGCCTGTGCTGTTGGTGCCGACGCAGGGTGTGTCGTGGCCGTCGTCGCAGAGGTCCGGCGTGACGAAGCCGAAGCGCGGCGTGGTGGCGGCGTGCGACAGGTCGCGCACGAGGTGGCCGGACCGGGCCGGCCTGCCTGTGGGCCCGAGGATGCCGAGGGGCACGACGTTGGCGACACAGAGGGCCTGGTGATCCACGATCGAGTGGAACCAGACGAACGGGTCGTGCCGGGTGGCGTACTGGTCCGTGGCGGTGGCCACCACCGCCGGGGCGCCGCCAGCCGCCGGGTGGGCGCAGTCGGTGCCCCCGGTGGGGTCCGGCGTGCCGCCGTCGCGGGCGGCTGTGGCGCCCATGTCCTCCTCGTAGGCGCGCCAGGAGGCGACGTGGGTGGTGGGGTCCGTCGGGTACCGGGCGTCGAGCTGTGTGGCGATCGTGGCCACCGACGCCGGGTAGACGCAGCCCTGGCCGGTCGCCTGGCCGTCGGGGGCCGGGGTCCCCGGAGCCACGTCGTCGAACGCCGCCACGCAGTCCGCCTGGGTGGTGGTGGTGGGCGACTGGCCGGAGACCTGCGCGAGGTAGTTGTCCAGGCTGAAGTGGCCGGTGGCGTAGTAGCCGGCCAGCAGCTCGCCCTTGGGCCGGAGCACGTGGTCCAGGTAGGTCGCCGGGGACCCGGCGCCGAAGGTGGCCTGGTAGCCCTCGTTCTCGAGCTCGATCACCATGACGTGGTCGACGCGGCCCGGGGGCAGGGCGGCCCGGACCACCGTGGCCCGGTGGCTGCCGGTGCTGCCCGCGCCGGTGCTGCTCGCGCTGTCGGCGGGCGCGGGCGCGGCGGCCACGGG